>JAQCHM010000272.1 GCA_027730885.1 Actinomycetota bacterium
GGGAACGATCGAGCCGGCACGACCCTCCCACACCGTGCCGAAGCGATCGATCAACACGTTGTAGGCGATGTCGGGCCAGCCCTTCTCGGCACTCGCGTGGAAGGCGTGGAAACCCTGAAGGATCCCAACCACGCCGGATGGCTCATAGTCGTTCGAGGAGGCCGAATGGTGAACCAACAGGAAGCGGACATCGGGCTCGTCGGCGATCGGGCCCAATGGTGGGCGGCTGTCGTTCGCCCACGCCGCACGAGGCTGGACGATCAGGCCGGGAACCACCTCGACCGGATCGGCCGTTCGGAACGAGCGAGGAGTGGGCACACGGATCGGGAGCAGCGCGATCAGACCCAACGCGGTGCCGCCGCCCAGAAGCGTCCGGCGTGACACCCTCGTCACCGGAGACGCGGGGCCGCACAGTTCACACACGCCTCTTCTCTACCCTTGGGTGATGGACGAGTTCTCCGGCGGCCCACCCCTCCCCGAGCCTGCCGACATTCGGGCCGCGCAGCGGAGGCTGCGCCCATTGGTGCGAACCACCCCCGTGCTCACGGTTCCCGGCGCCGAGTTCGGCCTCGACGACTCCGTGACCGTCCATCTGAAGCTGGAGCACTTGCAACACACCGGCTCATTCAAGGCCCGGGGGGCGGCCAACGCCCTCATCTCCCCCCTCGAGCGGCCGCACCGCGTCGTCGCCGCGTCGGGCGGCAACCACGGCGTGGCCGTGGCGTGGGCGGCTCAGCGCCTCGGGGTTCTCGCTGACATCTTCGTCCCCAGTATCGCCTCACCGGCCAAGGTCGAACGACTGGTGTCCTACGGAGCGCAGGTCCATGTGGTCGGCTCGGTTTACCAAGACGCTCTGGACGCAAGCACCAAGTTCGTGACCGAGTCCGGCGCGCACGCGGTTCATGCCTACGACGACCCCGAGGTCGTGGCCGGCGCGGGCACGGTCGGCTGTGAGCTCAGCGACACGCTCGGCCCGTTGGATCACGTCGTGGTCGCCTGCGGAGGCGGCGGCCTCGCCGGGGGGCTCGCCGCTTGGTTCGGCCGCTCGGGCCCGGCGCTTCACGTGGTCGAGACCGAAGGAACCGCAACCTTCAGCGCCGCAGTGGAAGCGGGTGAGCCGGTGTCCATCGAGGTGCACGGAGTCGCGGCCGACGCTCTCGGCGCCACGAGACTCGGCGACATCGGCTGGCGGTCCCTGCAGGCGGTCAACGCCGACAGCCTCCTGGTGACCGACGACGAGGTTGTCGCGGCGCGAGCTTGGCTCTGGGATGGCTTCCGCCTGCTGATCGAACCGGCGGCTGCGGTAGCCGTCGCCGCGGCGCGCAGCGGTCGGATGGACCTGACGCCGAGATCCGACGGCTTGACTGCGGTCGCCATCATCCTCTGCGGTGCCAACACACCCCTCAGTCCGCTCTGACGCGGCCGTGATGAGGTCAGTGTGTCGCGAGCGAGCGCACCGCCGCCGCGACGGCTTGCTGGGCCAGGAGGCGCAGGTGGAACGAATCGGCCTCGACCTCGCCCGTCGCGACCGCAACCAGGGCATCGCCGTCGGCCGACGTGTGCGCGGGCAGCAGCGAACGGGAAAGACCGTCGTGGCCGCTCTGGGCCAGCCAATGACACAGCGTCTTGTCGGCTTTCGCGTTGGTGACGATGACGCCGATGGTGGTATTCGTGGGGTCGGTGGGTGTCGATGACGCAGGCGGGCCGATGTCGGCCACGCTCGTCCCGTCGTCGATGAACCCGACGGCATTCACCGCGATCAACGCGCTGACGATCAGCTCGCCGCTGCGATAGGTTGCGGCACCCAGTCCGCCCGGGGTGGCCAGGTCTCGCCCGGCCCATTTACCGACCGTCGCCCCGGTACCGGCACCGATGGAGCCGAGTTGGCCAGGCTCCGACGACGCCGACTCGGCCGCAGCTCGACCGTTGGCTGCGGTCGGCCTCACCAAGCCATCGCCGACCCCCAAGTCGTACAGGCTCATGCCGACCACGATTGGAACTCGGCCGTGCGCGGTCTTGAAGCCCCGACCCTGCTCCTCCAACCACTCGACGACACCGGTCCCGGCCGCCAGTCCGAACGCGGACCCGCCCGAAAGCACGACCGCGTCGATGGTGGCGACGGTGCGGAGCGGGTCGAGCAACGCGAACTCGCGGGTCGCCGGCGCGCCGCCACGGATCTCGCCCGAAGCGACCGACCCTTTGGGAAACACGACGACCGTGCACCCGGTACGAGCCTCGACGTCGGTCCAGTGACCAACCAAAACCCCAGGAACATCGGTGATCATCGAGCCACTGTAGATCCGTCCCCGCCGGGCCACGGCACGACCGGGACGTCGAAGGGAATCGGCACGACCGTGATCCCCCACCGTCGCAGGTCCGCAGCCACGGTGCCCCCTTCGCTCGCCGTCGTCTGCCAATCCCAACCGTAGGGAGGGTGCTCTCCCGCCAGCCCCCACAGCGTGAGCGTTCGATGCCGCCCGGTGACGTCGTGACGCGGAAGGGCCAGGACGGCCGGGAAGCCGGCCCGGTCCAGGGCGGCGGACCAGGCTCGCGTCAGACGCCGATTGGTGGTCGTGTGGATCTCCGCCGTGAGGCCAAACCGTCGAGCGGCTTTGACCGGCAGATTGGCGACACGCTCGAGCGCTCGAGGCAATGGCGCCGCGGTGAGGCTGAATCGATCGATGAGCTCGCCGGGGATCAGACGCACTGGTCGTCGGGCCAACGTTTCGAGAACCGCGATGACCGGTTCGAGAGCCCAGTAGGAAGCACCGCGTGGTGGCACGAGATCGAAGCGGTTCCCGCCGGGACCATCCTCAGGCGTGCTCGCGAACCAGAAGGGCCCGAGGGCCCGAGGGTGCAGGCGGTAGATGGTGCGGCCCTCGTTCAGCGACCGAGCGGGGAAACCATCGAGCTCCGCTGGGTCCGGTGGCCAGGCCACATCCATGTCGGACTCAGACTCAGCCACGCAGGCCGGCGGCAAGGTCTCGCACCGCCAGCAACACCGGAGGCAGGTCGCCGTGGCGAAGCGCGTCGATGGGCGACCGCCCACCCAGCCCGGGGTCAGTAGTCGTGAACCACGACGCCACGTACCAGCCTTCTACGTCGTCGGGCGCGATGACCGTGAGGGCCTCGGGAAGGCCACGCAGGACTTGCCTGCCATCGAACTGGAAGGCGGGGTAGACGAGGCGTCCCGAGCCGGTGCGAAGGCCGAGGAGTCGATGCCTGCGAACTCGATCGCTGACCGCCTGCCTGGTGATGTCACCGAGTAGCGCCCGGACACCATCGGAATCGAAGAACGGCCCCGCTGCATCGTTCCACAGCGTGCCAGCCACCGCCCCGAGCGCCGCGATACTGCCAACGCGCACCGGGTCACCTGCGGCGCCCCGCACACCCAGGAGATCAGCGAGGGCCGCCTCGAAAGCGCGGGAAGCATCGTCGATCCATCGCGATGTCGTGGCCGAACCTGTCATGGCCGGAGCGTAGTCAAGATGGTCAAGGTCTATCAAGGCCGTCAAGAAGCATCTGACAGGACCGCGCTGACCAAACCGGGGAGGTCGCCCGCCATTAGACCGACCTCGGGTCCGCGTCTGGCCGCCAAGCCGTGCACGCTGGTGGCCAGGGCGGCGGCCCTTGCGGGTTCGAGGCCGAGAGCGAGCGCGGCGCCGATCACACCGGACAGGACATCACCCGAACCAGCCGTGGCCAACCGCGCATCTCCCGAGGTGCTGAGGATCGTGGAACCGTCGGGCGATGCAATCAGCGTCGTCGGTCCCTTCAGCAGCACGACGGCCGACGACGCAACCGCCATCGACTCGACCGAGTCCAGCCGGTCTGCGAGTCGCCCACCCATGCGAACGAACTCGCCGTCGTGAGGCGTCAAGACCGGCGGGATGGTGCGCGAAGCCCAGACGGATCGCCCTTCGCCAACGACACCCAGTGCGTGCAGACCGCCGGCGTCGACAACCACGGTGCCGGGCCACCGCTCGACCGCGACGGCAACTTGCTCACGTTGGCGCTCGTCGGTCGCCAGACCCGGGCCCAACACCAAGGCACCGAACCGACCGGCGTCCCGCAGCACCTCGTCGGCCCACTCGAGGCCGATCGGGTGACCGACGACCTCCATCAGCGACGACGCGGCCCGCTCCAGTCCCGGAATCGACAGCCGCACGTACCCCGCGCCGGCCCGGGCCGCCCCGAGAGCCGCCAGTCGGGGAGCGCCCTCCAAACCGGCCGAGCCGCCGATGACCCAGACCGCGCTGCGCCACTTGTGAGCTGTCCCGGAGCGGCGTGGCCACGCCACGGCTGCCTCACCTTCGTCAAGCAAGAACCTGTTGACGTTCTCCGACGCCGGTACCCGAAGGCCGATGTCCGCCACCGTCACGTTCCCGACGAACTCTGCGCCGGGGTGCAAGAACAGGCCGGGCTTGGGCGCGACGAAGGTGACGGTCTCGATCGCGCGGAACGGCACTCCGGAAACGGCACCGGTCAGGCCATCTACGCCGGACGGAATGTCCACCGCCAGCACCGGAGCATCCGTCGACGGGGCGTGGAAGGTCCCCCGAAAGCCGGTCCCGTAACAGGCGTCGACGACCAGGTCGATCGGGTGCTGTCTGTTCGCCGGGAAGGACGCGGGCAGGGCGTCGGCCCCATGGACCTCGCATCGGGCACCCCATCGTTCCAGGACACGGGCAGCCACCCGGCCATCGGCCCCGTTGTTGCCCTTGCCGACCAGCACCGCAATGCGTCGGCCGTAGGTTCCACCGAGTATTCGTCTGGCCGCCGAGGCCACCGCCCAGCCGGCTCGTTCAATGAGGACTTCGAGTGGCTCGACCGCTCCGGCGTCGATGCGTCGCATCTGCTCGGGGGTGACCACCGGGATCATCGGGGATCCGGCTCCACGAGGTGCGTGACCGGTTCGTTCACGACCGGAACCAGCGGGCGGCCACCTCGGAAATCGGTGCGGTGAGCAGTTCGATGGTGGGGACCTCGGCCAGCAGATCCTCGCGGAACGACGGCTGACGTTCGGTGACCACGTCGACCAACTGCCGGTAGCGGTTGTGATA
>JAQCHM010000273.1 GCA_027730885.1 Actinomycetota bacterium
CCCCACCCGCGCCTCGGCTCGCCTCGGGCCGACACGACCAGCCAGTCGGGAAGGATCAGCATCAGGCCCGCGGCTGCAGGGTCTGCTCCTGCATTGCCCGCCACACCCGCCCGGGCGTGAATGGCAGGTCGTTGATCGCTACTCCGGTGCAATCGAGGATGGCGTTGCGGATGGCCGGGGCCACACCGTCCTTCGGGATCTCGGCGACGGCCTTGGCCCCGAACGGGCCCGAGTCCTCCATGGTCTGCACCAGGTAGACCTCGGTCTCGGGAACCTCGTCGGCCCGGTAGATCTTGTACGGGCCGAGCTCGGCGTTGAGCATCCGACCGTTGTCGTCGAACGCGTACTCCTCGCAGTGGCCGTACCCCAATGCTTGCAGCATGCCACCCTCGACCTGGCCCGACGCGGTGATGGGGTTGATGGCCACGCCGCAGTCGACGGCCATCACCATCTTGACGACCGTCACCTGTCCGGTGGTCACGTCGACCTCGATCTCGACGAACTGGGCTGCGAACGGCGGCGGGCACTCCGGGGACACGTAGGAGGCGGTGCCCATGATCTGCTCCTGGTCGTTCAGGTGGAGCGAGTCGAGGGCGATGTCTTCGAGGGACACCGACTCGCCGTTGGGGGCCCAGGCCCGCTTGTCCCGGAGTTCGATGGAACACGGCTCGGTCACCCCGAGGAGCTTGGCCGCGCGTTCCTTGATGCGGTCACGGACCTTCTCTGCCGCCAGCTTGGCCGCGGTGCCCGAGATGTAGGTGGTGGACGATGCATACGCTCCGGTGTCGAACGGGGTGACGTCGGTGTCGGAGGAGTACACCTTGATGTCGTCGAGCGCGACACCGAGAACCTCGGCCGCGATCTGGCCGATGACGGTGTCGGCGCCTGTTCCGAGATCGGTGGCGCCGATGAGCATGTTGAACGAGCCGTCGTCGTTGATCTTGATGGAGCATCCGCCCATGTCGAGGAACGGGATGGCCGTGCCGTGCATGCAGAAGGCGAAGCCGAGACCGCGTCGGAGCTGCGGCTGGTCGGGGGGAGCGACCCAGCTGGGGTCCTCCCGGCGGTGCCAGCCGATGGCCCGCTTGCCCTGCGCAACGCACTCTTCGATGCCGCTCGACATGACGATCGGGTACGAGTCGAGCTCACCTTCGATGGCCGAGGTCTCACCGAGATGGGGTGCGATGTTCAGCTCGTCGCCGACCTTCACCCAGTTCTGTCGCTTGAACTCGATGGGGTCCCGCCCGAGCGCACGGGCGATGTCCTCCATGTGGGCCTCGAGCGCGAACTCGGCCTGGGGTGCGCCGTACCCGCGGTACGCGCCGGGCACCGGAATGTTGGTATAGACGACGTCGCAGTCGAATTCCTTGTTCGGGCAGTTGTAGGAGGTGAGCCCCCGAAGGCCGGTAACAGTCTGCACGGTGTACGCGTGGGTCCCGTAGGGCCCGGTGTTGCCGACGAGGCGCAGCTTCTGGGCGACCAAATTGCCGTCGGCATCCACTCCGGTCTTGAAGGTCAGGGTCTGTGGGTGACGGGTGCGTGAAGACATGAACTCTTCTTCACGGGAGAGTTCAAGCTTCACCGGCCGACGCGTCGCGATCGCCAGGTGGGACACGATGTCCTCGATCAGCATCTCCTGCTTGGCCCCGAACCCTCCGCCGATTCGGGGCTTGATGACCCGAACGTCCTTGATCTCCCGGCCGACAAGGGGCGCCAGCATCCGACGGGCGTGGAACGGGACCTGGGTGGCGGTCCGAACCACCAGCCGTTCATCGCTGTCGAGCCAAGCGACCGAGATGTGGTTCTCGATGGGCACCTGCTGCACCTGGTGGACCCGGAAGGTCTGCTCGAAGACATGGGCCGATTCGGCGAAGCCGGCCTCGACGTTGCCTCGCTTGGCCGCGATGTGGTGAACGATGTTGCGAGACGCATCGTGGATGTGTTCGGTGTCGTCCTCGTCGTGGATCACCGGCGCGCCCGGCAGCATGGCTTCGAGTTCGTCGAAGACCGCCGGCAGGACCTCGTAGGTGACCTCGATGAGGCGCAGCGCCTGCTCGGCGATGTCGGCGGTGTCGGCTGCGACCGCGGCGACGCGATCACCGACGTGACGCACCTTGTCGTCGAAGCTCACCTGGTCGTGGGGGTGGGGGTTCGGATAGCTCTGCCCACCTGACGCGTACTTGATGCGCGGGGTGTTCTTGTAGTGGATGACGGCGTGCACGCCAGGGAGTGCCCGGGCCTGCGAGTCGTCGATGTCGAGGATGCGGGCGTGAGCGTGCGGCGAGCGCAGCACCTTCGCCTCGAGCTGACCCCGCTCGACGAAGTCGTCGGTGAACGCCGGGTTACCCTTGACCAGCTTGACCGCGTCCACCTTGATCTCAGGCTTACCCACGACCGACATCTCGGGGACGTCCCAGCTGGGGATGAGGCGAGGGACCGCGGTCGACGCTGCCGGTGAAACGTCGTCGGGGTCGACGTCGACGGCGTGGACCCCATCGGTCATCGGCGTGAGGATGAGTGGCCCGAAGGGCTCGGTGGCTTCGCCTCGCATCACCGCCGCGGCCCGCTTGACCGCCTCGACCGGCTTCACGTACGCCGTCTCCCGGTCGAGAATGCCCGACAGCATGTCGCGGATCTCGGCCTCGGTCGGATTGGGGTTGCGTTCGAGCAGTGCCCGGGTCCCCAGCATGGCAGCGGGCGTGCTGTAGCCCGACTGCATGGCGCCGGTGGCCACGAACGCGGCCTGGATGGGGTCGAGATCAGCCTGGTTGTAGGCCTCGATCGTGACGACGGAGTGCCCATCGGCTTGAACCGCGAGCAGACAGTCGGTGTTGACCAGGCGACCGTCGATCAGGACTGCCGAGGCGCCCGTCTCACCCGTGTCGGAACCGAACCGGACCGAGGTGAAGCCCTCTCGGCGCAGGACTGCGAGAAGCGTGTCACCCGGCGCGGCTGCCACTTCCCGGGTCACCCCATTGATGGTCAGCGAGATGGTCGTCATGACAGCTCCTGTACGACTCGTGCCGCCAAAGTCGACGCCAGGTGGAGGCGATAGTCCGATGATCCGCGGAAGTCCGATGGAGGTTCGAGACCTGCCGTGGGATCAGTGGGATCGACCAGAACGGGAGTCGCAGCGACGCCGGTCAGTGCGAGCCGGATTCCGCTCGGGGTACGGCGCCCGACAGCGGCAACGATCGGCACGTCGGCCGGTGTACGGCCGGTGACGGCGAGAGTGCCGGCCCCTTCGGTTTCCATCGAGACGACGGTGACGATGCCCACCGGTCGGCTGTCCAGGTAGTCGGCAAGCGATCGATCAGCAGCCCCGTGAAGGCCAACCGCGGCGTCGTGCACCAGCAGTCCGGCCAACAGGACGCTGTCCGCCGCGGTTACCGACCCTGCGGCGCCCACGGTCCCCCCAATGGTCGCAGCGTTGCGGAGCGCGCTCGGAAGCTCTCGCCGACAGAGATCAGCCAGCAGCGCGGGGACGCGAGCATCGACCATCAGATCGCCCAGGCGGGCCATGGCCCCCAGGTTCAACCGGTCACCGTCGACTCCGAGGGTGTCGAGCCCGAGTGCCTGAAGGTCGATGAACGTCGCACCGGCATCGGGGTTCCTACGGACCGCAGGGACGATCAGCGTTCCGCCGGCCAACAGGGCATGCTCCGGATTCGACAACAGTGCCCAGGCGTCTTCGAGACTCTGAGGACGGTGATAGGCCAACACGCTCGGCACAGCCAAGCTCCTTCCTGGAACCAACTGCTCCGAGGATACGCCGTCGGCCGAGCCCGAGTTGGTGCCCGAGCTATCGGGCCCTTCGCCTCGTTGAGTGGCACAATCGGGGGTGGCCGAATCAGGGACCCGCCGGTGAACGGCGACGGACGAGCCTTCGGGCGCGCGAGAGGGTACTGGGACCCCGAAATCGTCGAAGTCGACGCGGGAACTCCGGCCGGTGAGTTGCTGCGTCGCTACTGGCACCCCATCGCCCGTTCGAGCGAGGCGACCGACCTGCCCAGGACGGTGAAGCTGCTGGGCGAGGAACTCATCCTGTATCGGGACAAGTCGGGAACGGTCGGTCTGCTCGAACCCCGGTGCTGTCATCGTGGTACAACCCTTTACTTCGGCCAGGTCGAGGACAACGGGATTCGCTGCCCCTACCACGGCTGGCTCTTCGACGCAGACGGCACCTGCCTCGATCAGCCGTGCGAGCCCGACCGTGGCCGGAACAAGTCGTCCTACCGCCAGCCCTGGTATCCGGTCCGCGAATACCACGGCCTGATCTTCGCCTACCTCGGTCCCGCCGATCGGCAGCCGGTGTTCCCTCGCTACGACATCCTCGAGGACCTCGGCGATGACGAAGAGGTCGTCGTCGACGACCACTTCGCGTTCGGCGGTCCCACGGAAGCCCCTTGCAACTGGTTCCAGACCCACGAGAACGTGATGGACCCCTATCACGTGTTCATCCTGCACAACGCCATCAGCGGCCCTCAGTTCGATCCGCGCCTCGAGATCTGGCCCACGATCAGTTGGGAGCGCCACGCCTGGGGAATTACCTCGACCCAGGATCGCACCCTCGAGGACGGCACGACACTTCACCGGGTGACCGAAGCCCGTTTCCCCACCATCCGGGTCATCGCCACCCCGACGCTGTCCGTGCTCGGGAAGACCAACAACCTGTCGTGGGCCGTGCCGGTCGACGCAACCACCACCCACGTGTACGCGTTGCTTCGCAAGCTCAAGGGCGGACCGCAGCAGGGGCTTCCGGTCTACGGCGGCGACAAGAGCTGGTTCGACCTCGACGCCGAAGGCCATCAGCGCTACCCCGGCGATTACGAGACCCAGGTGGGGCAAGGCCCCATCACGCTGCACTCCAAGGAACGGTTGGCCTCGACCGACCGAGGCGTGTCAATGGTGCGGCGACAATTCAAGGAGCAGGTTGCGATCGTCGCCGCGGGCGGCGATCCGATCGGTGTGTGGTTCGAGAAGGACGAAGTTGACGGGCCGGTGATCGTCGAAGTGGTGGCCGGCAATTACATCGTGCCAGGCAACTAC
>JAQCHM010000274.1 GCA_027730885.1 Actinomycetota bacterium
ACGTGGGGCCGGGGGCCACGGTCACGCCCGAGGAGCTGATCGCCCTGTGTGCAGAGCGCCTCGGCAGCTACAAGAAGCCGGTCACCGTCGAACTCACGACCGAAGAACTTCCGAAGTCGCCCGTCGGCAAACTTGCCCGAAAGACGGGACGAGAGCCTCATTGGGTCGGCCACGATCGGCGGGGCGGGGGAAGCTGACCATTCGGGATCGTCAAGACTAGAGTCGCTCGGTGACGACGAACCAACGTGGCCCTTCTGGGCCCGATCGCCGCTTGCTCGACTTCGTCCTGATCGGTTCGCTGGTCGGGTTGGCGATGGCGTTGATCTCGCTCGACTCGGCGTTCTTCTTCGGCGATCCGCCGTTGGTCAGAGGTATCGGCGCCGATGCCGGCAGTAGTTTCGCCGGCTTTCGATTCTTCATCCAGGATGACTGGCACTTTCCGCTGCTGGCAACCGACTCGCTGGTCGACGGCACCCGGCCCGAGACAGTCATTGCGATGACCGACAGCCTGCCGCTTCTCGCGCTGTTGGCCAAGCCACTCGGCTTTCTCGGCCTCACCGCCGAACACTGGATCGCAGCCTGGTACTACGGATGCTTCGTCATGCAGGGCGTCGGCGCGGCGCTCGTGGCCTATACCCACGAGGTCCGGTCCCGCTGGGCGGTGGTGGCGATGGCCGTGTTGGCATCCACTGCCCCGGTTCTGATGCTGCGAATCTGGCATCCGGGGCTCTTCGGCCACTTCACCCTGCTCTTGGTCTGGGCTGCTGTCGGAGTGCTGTGGCACCGGCGCACGCTGCGGTCGGCCCTATGGCTGGTGCCGGCGATGGTCGTGGCCCTGTTGGTGCATCCCTACTTCTTCGTCATGTGCGGCGTCGTCAGCGTCGGAGCGATCGTGTCGGCCTGGTTCGAACGCGTCTTGGATCTGCGCCAGGCGGTGAGCTGGTTCGCCATCACGGGCACGACGTTGCTGGCGGTCATGTACGGCTTCGGGTACATCCCGAACCGGGCCGTCGCCCCCGGCGGGTACGGCGAATGTTCCAGGACACGGTGATCGCGGCCTCCTTCGCCAATGTGCCCGTCGACGCCTACTACGGCGGGCGTACCGACGTGACCGTGGCGTGCGAAATCGAGCTCGCGCCACCGACGACCGACCATCCCCTGATTGTCGCCGTCGATCCGTTCCATCAGACCGTGCCGCAGTGGCTGCCCGCCGGCTACGAGTGCCGGACGACGCCGGGAGCTTTGCTGTGTTCCGACGCCTGGTACTCGATGCCGGCTGACATGCGGGTGTCGTATCCGTTGCACGAGCAGCCGTAGGCGCGGTGGCCGATTCCCGGGACGGCGGGGATCGCCAGTAGGTTTCTGAACCATCATCCGAGCCGCGATCGAGGAGCATCCCCATGGTCGACACGACCTCAACCACCACGCCCGAGCAGCCCGCGAGCGCTCGGATCTCGGGCAAGGTCGCGGTCATCACCGGCGGCGCCAGCGGGATGGGTCGGGCAACCGTCGAGCGCTTCGTCCACGAGGGGGCGTCGGTGGTTGTCGGCGACCTGAACGCCGAGACCGGACAACAGGTGCTCGATTGGGCGGCTGCGGCCGGATGCGGCGACCGTGTCCGGTTCACGAGAACCGACGTGTCGGTCGAGGAAGATGTTGCAGCGCTCGTCGACCTCGCCGTGGGGTCGTTCGGCCGCCTGGACATCATGTTCAACAACGCCGGGATCGGCGGAGCGTTCGGCCCCATCACCGAGATCGATGTTGACGATTGGGACCGCACCTTCGCCATCCTCGTGCGGTCGGTGTTCCTCGGCACGAAACACGCGGCGAAGGTGCTCATCGATCAGGGTTCGGGTGGGTCCATCATCAACACCGCATCGATCGCCGGCCTGGGTGGGGGAGCGGGTCCCCAGGCCTACTCCGCGGCCAAGTCCGCGGTCGAAAACCTGTCGGTCGCGACCGCGCTCGAACTGGCGCCGCACCGGATCCGGGTGAACTCGATCTGTCCTGGCATCATCTTCACCCCCCTGATGCACCTCGGCAACGAGGCCCAGGCCGAGGAGGTGATTGCCGAGCTCCAGCCGTGGCCTGACCGCGGCGAAGGCTCGGACATCGCGGCCATGGCCCTGTTCCTCGCCAGCGATGAATCGTCGTTCGTGACCGGACAGGCCCATGTCGTCGACGGCGGATTGCTCGCTGCCGGTCCTCGCATCCACGGCCGACTGCACGCCAGCCGCAACCTCCACCGCATGGCCGGCATTGCGTTCGGGAGCACGGGTCAAACGGCTTCGGTCCGCCGGTTGTAAGCCCTGGTCCTCGAGCTCGTGGACGTGGTGCCCATCACGGGTTCAACTTCATGCTCCACCTGTATGGCTGCGACGCTCCGGACTACAACCTGCGCGACCTCGGGATCTGAAGACCGGCCCGCAGCGGCACCACGTCGGCATCGTCGGTCTCGGCGTCGAGCGTCCGAAGCAGGCTGGGCTTGAGGGCAAGGTAGACCGCGAAGGCCAGCAACATCGCGCCGAACAGGGTGACGGTCTGGCGTGGTCCCCAGGCGTCGGCCAGCGCACCCTGCGCCAGCGAGCCGAACGGGAACGCGAGCGTGAACCCCATGATGCGAACCGACATGACCCGGCCGCGCATTTCATCGGCCACGATCATCTGGATCGAAGTGTTGGTCGTCGCGACCACGGCCAGGAAGCCGGCTCCGCTGACCAGCAAGGAGACCAAGGCGAGCTGCCAGACCGGAGCCAGGCCGAAGGCGATGATCGAGACCGCGTAGATCGGCAAGGACCAACGCACGACGCTCGAACGCGCCACCCGGGTGTCCCAGGTCGAGAGGACGGGAGCCGCCAGAACCGCGCCAAGTCCGACGGCCGCCGTCAACCAGCCGAGCACGGTCGGGCTGCCGTGATAGAGGAACTTGTTGAAGACGACCGTGAACTGAGTCGTCGGATTTCCGAAGAATGCGACCAACATGGCGCAGCCGACGCTCACCACGATGCCGGTGCGTCCCCGCATGTAGCGAACGGCCTCTCCGAATCCCTCGCGAGTCGACGGACGTGCCCCGGGCGGCCGCTGTTCTGTCGCGGGACGGATTACGAAGAGCGCCACGAGCACCGTGATGAACGACACCCCGTTGAGGAAGAAGGCCCAACCGGGACCGGCGGCCATGGCCGGACCGATGGCTCGTGACCCGTTGAACTGGGCCGAGTTGAGGGTGATGGCCGAGGACAAGTCGCTCCGAGGGATGAGCGACGCGACGAAGGACTGCCAACTGGGAATCATCAGTCCGCTGAACAGGCCCGAGAGCGCGGTGATCCCGAGAATCAGCCATGGGTCGTGCCAGCCGGCGGTCCACACCCACCAGAGCGCGAAGGCAGCCGCGGCCATGGCCGCCTGGGTGGCCAGCAGCAGGGTCCGACGGTCGCGCTGATCGGCCAGCGACCCGCCGAGAGGACCCACGAGGAACCCCGGAATCATGAGGGCGAACCCCACCATGCCCACCCAGAGAGCGCTCTCGGTGATCTCGAGGATCACGTAGGGGAGGGCGAGGCTCTGGAGCGCGCTCCCGGAGTTGCTGACCAACGCGCCGAGGAAGAAGAGGCGGAAATCACGGTGCCGAAAGGCTCGCATCCCGTAGGAGAAGCCGCCCGGTGCCGTGCCGTCCGGTGCGCTGTCGACCGTCGACGTCAACGATTCATCCTCGGAGTGCAGGGCTGGCCATCGCCCCAACGTTAGACATCTCCCCAGCCGAAGAGCTCCACTGTTTCTGCAGTGCCCAGACCGTTCTGCAGTACCAGGACCTCCTTTTCGACGGTCGGTGTGCTGCAGAACGGGATGGGAACAGCCGGTTGTGCGAACATGCCTGCATGTTGGGCGCCCGAGTACTGGATCTGAGCGAGAGCATCACCGGGGCCTACGCCGGTCGGCTCCTGGCGGCAATGGGAGCCGCGGTGATCCTCGGCGAGCCGGCGGGAGGTGCACCCTTGCGGTCTGCGCCGCCGCTGGTCCGAACCGACGCGGGTACCCGGTCGGCCACGTGGGAGTACCTCGGAGCAATGAAGGCGAGCATGATCGTGCCGAGCGATGAGCACGAGCTGATCGAGCTGGCCGGTCGCTTCGACCTCGTGCTCCTCGCCACCGACGGCCCTTCGGGTCCGCTCGGCCGGCTGGCTGAGCGGATGCGTCGGGGCCACGCACAGTTGAGCGTGGTGGTGGTAACCCCGTTCGGGCTGACCGGGCCCTACGCCGCGTGGCGGGCCGGACCCCTGGAACTCTGGGCCGTCGGCGGACACATGGGGTTGACCGGGTCGCCTGATCGGCATCCTCTTCCCGGTGGCGGTCCGTGGGAGTCGTACCTGGTCGGAGCGACCGCGGCCGTTGCCGCGCAGGCTGCACTGCTGCAGCCGACGGGGGTGCTGGTCGATGTCGGAGCGATGCAGGCCCTCGTGGCCGGACACCAGTGGTCGATCACCGCGTACACCCACATGGGGTACGTCAAGAAGCGGGCCGGTAACCGGCTGGGCGAGATGCATCACCCGATCTGCATCTACCCGTGCTCGGACGGCTGGATGTGTATTGCAGCCGCGTCCCTCCACCAGTGGGAGAGTCTCTGCATCGCCATGGATCGAGTCGAGCTGCTGGCTGACGACACGTTGGCCAACGCTGCTGCCCGGTTCGACCGGGCCGACGAGCTCGATCAGATCATCCAGGCATGGACGTCGACCTTGACCGTCGCCGAGGCGGTGGATGCCTGCCAGGCGAACTTCTGTCCGGCCGGCCCGGTGAACGATTTCCTCGACGTGTTCGCCTCCGAACAGCTTGCGTTCCGTGACTACTGGGCCGCCGCCGCCCATCTCGGGCAGGCCGTCGTGATGCCAGGTGTTCCGTTTCGTCTCCCGTCGACACCCTCCTGGGCCCCAGCCCCCGCACTCGGTGTACAGGGGAAGATGGCCGTTACGCCCGGCGCGCCACCTGCTCCTCGTGCGGCCGCCGACGGGCCCGCGAGGTCCGAGGCGGGCTCGCTCGCCGGCTTCAGACC
>JAQCHM010000275.1 GCA_027730885.1 Actinomycetota bacterium
GTCATCGAGGACGCTACACTGACGCGGCAAGGTGATCGTGGGCGTACACGCCGTCATCCTAACCATCGCTGCAACCACCGGATCGACGGAGGTCACCGCGAGTGGAGCACAGCGCCAGGACTGTGGAACACTGTTCCGACGACATTCGAGAACACTTGACCGTCCACGCGGCACGCCGATGAGGGTTCCCTTTCGGCACCGTCGCCGAACAATCTGGTACCGAGGAAGACGATGCGCGATAAGAAGATCTTGATCACTGGCCCGGCCGGCCACCTGACCATTCCGATCGTCCGACGGTTGGCAGCCGACAACGACGTGTGGGGTCTGGCACGTTTCAGCAATCCTGAGCAGCGGATAATGCTGGAGGAGCTCGGGGTGACCTGCGTGAAGAAGGACCTTGCCGTCGATGCGCTGGATGATCTCCCGGACGACTTCGACGTCGTGTTCCATGCAGGGGCAATGGTCGCGATGGATTCCGAGCGCGACATGGCGTACACGTTCCAGGTCAATGTGCAGGGCACCGGGAAGTTGCTCGAACATTGCCGCGGAGTCTCCACGTTCGTCTTTTGTTCCACCGGTGGGGTGTACGCACATCAAACTCATCCGGTCTGCGAAACGGATGACTACGGCGCGTCGATCCCCGCCTACAGCATGTCGAAGATCGCCGCCGAACAGTTGGTGACGTACCTTTCAAACAGGCACCAGATCCCGACCGTCATCTTGCGTATCGGCGCCGTCTACGGGCCCGACGCAACGGGGCCCATGGTGCGGATCAACCGCATGATTCGTGGCAAGGAAGTCTGGGTCAACCCAGCTGAGCCGCGCAAGGGATCCGTGATGTGGGTCGATGATGCCGTCGATCTCGCCATCAAGGCGATGGAGTGCGGCCAGGTGCCGCCCGTCGTGACCAACTTCTGCGGTGATGATCCAGTGAGCATCGACGAGTACTGCACCTACGCCGGGCACCTGCTTGGCATCGAACCAAAGTTCAAGTGGACGGACGAGACGTACCCGTCGAACCAGATGGACACGACGAAGATGCATGAGGTGCTGGGCCATCCGAAGGTCGGTTGGCGGGAGGGTTTCCGCCGGCTACTCGAGGCACAGTTTCCTGACCGGGCCCTCCAAGGTGACCCGACCGAGCCCTGATCTGGAGTCGCCTGCACGAGAACCCGCCACGACGACCACGCACGACGACCGCGCACAACCGAGGAGCACCTGAACATGTCGCAGAACCTGATGCATTGGCTGGTATCGGTCGACGATCACGTGATCGAACCACGTGACGTCTGGACCGACCGAGTCCCCACGAAGTACAAGGAGGCAGCACCACACGTCGTCGACGACCGCGTCGACGGTGAGATCTGGGTCTACGAGGGAATCAAGGGCAAGACGGGCAGCGCGCTCAATGCGACCGTCCACCGAACCAAGCAGGACATCTCACTCGACGGATTGACGTACGAGCAGATGGCACCGGGGTGCTATGACCCGGTGGCGCGGATCGAGGATATGAATACCGCCGGCATCCTCGCCTCGCTCAACTTCCCCTCCGCCCCCCGCTTCTGTGGGCAGCTGTTCTGGGAAGGCAAGGACAAAGACCTCGGCCTGGTATGCGTGAAGGCGTGGAACGACTAGATGAACGACGAGTGGTGTGCGGCAGCTCCTGGCCACTACATCCCGTTGATGCTGATCCCACTGTGGGATCCGGTACTTGCGGCCAAGGAGATCGAGCGGATGGCCGACAAGGGAGTAAGGGCGATGGCCTTCTCGGAGAACCCTTCTCCACTGGGGTTGCCCGACATCCACGACCCGAACGGCTATTGGGACCCGGTCTGGGCGACCTGCAACGACACTGGCGTCATCGTGTGTATGCACATCGGCTTGTCGTCGGTGATGCCGAAGGTCTCGGACAACGCACCGTTCGTAGCGAACATGGCCCGGGGTGCGTCGCGTACCGCCGGGACGATGTTGGCCTGGTTGTTCAGCGGTCTGTTCCCACGATTCCCGAACCTCAAGATCTCGCTCGCCGAAGGCAACATCGGTTGGATCCCTTACTTCCTCGAGCGAGCCGAATACGTCTGGGAGCGGCAGCGCTATTGGAATGAGCGCGGTCAGTCGTTCACTGCCCAGACGGCGGATGGCAAGGCGCACGGTCAACTCGCCACGGACTTCGACTACGAGGTGTTCGACATCCGCCAGACCTACCTCGATTACGTCTACGGGTGTTTCCTCGACGACAAAGCAGGCCTCAAGATGATCGATGAGGTGGGCGAGAACAACATCATGGTCGAGACCGATTACCCACATTCGGACACGACCTGGCCCGACTCCCAGAAGTTGATGAACGACCGGGTCGCGGCTGTAGGATTGTCCGAAGAGCAGATCCACAAGGTCTTGCGCGGCAACGCCGAGCGCTCGTTCCAGTTCACGCCCGCGGCCATCCCGACAGAGTTCTGATGAAGTTCGGTCTCAACGCGTTCGGCCTGAGCCCACGCCACCTCCCCGACGTCGCACTCCTCGCCGAGCAACACGGCTTCGACTCGGTGTGGATCCCTGAACACCTCGTCTTCCCGGTCGAGATCCCACCCACCTACCTCTACAGCGCCGACGGATTCCCCCCGATGCGTGCGGACTCACCGGCCTATGACCCGTGGATCCTGCTCGCCACCATCGCCGCGCGGACGACGACGATCCGGCTCGGTACCAACGTGTACATCCTGCCGCTCCGGCATCCGATCTCCGTCGCACGTTCCGTCGTCACCCTCGATCGAGTCTCGGGCGGCCGTGTCAACTTTGGCGTCGGCGTGGGTTGGATGCGCGAGGAATACGAAGCCGTCGGGCAGGACTTCAGCACTCGTGGCGAGCGCGCCGACGAGATCATCCCGCTGCTGCGGCGGTTGTGGAGCGAGGACGTGATCGAGCATCACGGTGACTACTACGACATCCTCCCGGTGACCTTCGAGCCGAAGCCAGTCCAGAAGCCATCGATTCCGATCTACATCGGTGGTACATCGCCTGCGGCTCTTCGACGAGTCGGGCAGCTCGGCGACGGATGGCGCACCGCAGCAACATCGTCTTCTCCGAGGGGTCCAGCCAGTCGAAGGCCGAGGACTACGTCGAGCTCGAAGAGCAGATCGGCACCATCCGGCGCCACCGTTCCGAGGCCGGTCGCAGCGACCTGCCATTCGACATCCGGGCTTTCGCGAGCAATCTCGATGACATCAAGCGGTGCGAGGAGATCGGTGTCACGTCGATCAACGCATCGCCTGATGCCAACGCGAAATCCACCAAGGACTACTTCACCGATTGGATCAAACAATACGCCGACGAGGTGATCAGCAAGGTCAGCTGATCGGGTGGGCTGCGGACGCGATGCGTGTCGTGTCCGCAGCCGACATCTGATCAGCGGCCGTGAAACGTGGGTTCGCGCCGCTGCACGAACGCCGACGCTGCTTCTTTGTGGTCCTCACTGAGGAATGTCGCGCCCTCGTACAGCAGACCGAACTGCAGGGTCTGATCCATCCGGTTGCGGAGAATTCGGTTGAGCGTGGCCTTGGTTCCCTGTACCGCGAGAGGCGGCATCGAGGCCAGCCTCGATGCGATCTCGAGCGAGGCCTCGTGTAGTTCCGACTCGGGGACCGAACGGAGCGCGACGCCGAGCTTCTCGGCTTCGGTGCCGCTCATACGGTCACCGGTCATCAGGTACCACTTGGCGGAGCCGAACGGCATCATCAACGGAAACGTGACCGCACCGCCGTCGCCGGCGACGAGGCCGATGTTGACGTGGGTATCGGCAATTTTGGCGTCGTCAGCGACGATCATCACATCGCAGAACATCGCGATCGTCGAGCCTAGGCCCATCGCATGACCTTGAACTGCCGAGACGGTCGGCTGTGGAATCGCGAGGAGCAACTCGATCACCTCGGTGCCGTGCAACAGCTTCGTCACACGAAGCGTCGAGCTCTCCGTCGACTCGCCCGACTGTTCATCGAAATCCTTGACGTCACCGCCGACGCAGAACGACTTCCCCTCGCCGCGGATGAGGATCGCTCGCATCGATTCGTCTCGGGCCACGCGCCGGAGTGCCTCGTGGAACTGGCCGCTGAGTTCACTGTTCATGGCATTGCGAGCCTCGGGCCGGTTCAAACTGACGATGCCGATGTGGCCTTCTCGGGTGACCAGCACCGTGTCGAGGTCGTCGTAGTTCATGATCATGTCTCCTTGTGTTGATTTCGCCGCACCTGGTTGAAGGGGCGGCCCTTGTCGGGGGTGTGCTCGCGCGGCATGCCCAGCAGACGTTCGCTGATCAGGTTTCGCTGCATCTCGACGGTGCCACCGCCGATGGACATCGCTTGCCTGCCGATGAACTGCTCAGCAGGGAAATCGGAGTCGTCGTCGTCGGCTCTGGTCAGACCGTCACTGCCCGCGAGCTCGACGGCGATCGACGAACGACGCGAAGCGTTGACCCCGGAGTTGAGCCGCAGGAGTGACCCGGCAATGGGCGGAAGTGCCCCGGACGCGACACCATCGCTCACACGGCTGATCAACTGGGCGCCGACCACCTCGTTGGCGTGCGACTCCGCCAGCAACTGACGTGCGGTCGGATCTTCGGTGCGTCCGGCGCGTGTCGCCACGTCGAGCAGATCGGCCCCTCTGCTCGTCTGGCGGGCCGTCTTTGGTCGATTGAAGTTGTACGGCGAGCCTCCACCAACCGCCTGACGCTCATGGAACAGGAGTCGGCTGGCAACCGTCCAGCCATCGTTCGGCGTGCCGAGCAAGCAGTCGTGCGAGAGTTCGACGTCGTCGAAGAATTCCTCGCAGAATTCCTCGGTGCCGTCGACCATCTTGATGTTGTTGATCGTGACGCCAGGGAGCGACAGATCGAGGAGGAAGAGGCTGAGCCCCTGATGCTTCGGCACCGTCCAGTCTGTTCGGACGAGGATCAATCCCCAGTCGGCTCGCCAGGCTCCAGAGCTCCAGATCTTCGAACCGTTGAGCACCCAGACGTCGCCGTCCCGGTCGGCGCGAGTGAGCGCGCCG
>JAQCHM010000276.1 GCA_027730885.1 Actinomycetota bacterium
CCGGTGCTTTCGACCATGACCAACGTCCACGCGGGCGGCGGGGCCCGGGGATCGCAACCGGGCGTGCGGGTCACCGGCGACGCCCAGTTCGCGGCCCACCAGTTCACAGACTCCACCGGCAACGAGTCCACCAACTACTACCCGACCTCGCTCCTCGAGGCGCAGTACTTCATTCCGGTCACCGCCAACTACATCTCGATCGTGTGCCCTGTCCCCGGCCAAACGGTGACCCTGACCCGTCCCTCGACGACACCGATCATCATGACGTGCACCAACCCCGGCGGGCTCACGGGAGCACCCGGTCACGCCTACAGTGGGTTCTCGCCATCCGGCTTCGCCGCCGGGACGCTGGTCGAGTCGTCCGCTCCCTTCTATGCCATCGTCGAGCGCGGGACCGACGAGATCGACCTCCTCGGCCCCAAGGCAGCTCGACCACGCCCGCTCCTCGACCCCTCCACTTCGCTCGGTTCGCTCGAAGGCCTCTACCTTGTGGCCGGCACGTGGGCCAGCCCGGTCTACGACACCGGCTCGTCCGGCGTCTACGGGCTGCTCACGGCACTTGCCTCGGTTCCGGCGGGCACCACGTTCGGCGTGCGGATGGCGACCGGGCCGACGGCGACCGACGCGCTCGGTGCGCCTCTGGTCGGGCCGGACGGGACCCCTGGCACCAGCTACGGCTCAGGGGCCGAGGTCGTGGCATCGGTCCACGATTTCGATCAGTTCGTTCGCTTCGTCGTCACCCTCGGCTCGACCGATCTGTTCGTCAGTCCGACGTTGACCTCGCTCGATCTGGTCGCCGAGCTGACCCAGTTCGACACCGATGCCGAGGCTCGAACCCTGATCGACATCGCGGCCGATCGCGGCGTCGACACCCACCTCGTCGCGCGGGTATACGGCACGGGGAGCCTCTCATACACCGCCCGGATCTCTTACCGCGACGGTATCGGACTGCCGGCAGCCAACCTGATCCGAGTCCGGACCGACCATCCCGCCGACCATGTCCAGGCGGTCGCCGGTTCGATCGTCCAGGGTCAGGGCAGCGCGTTCGCCCTCATACCCGGATCGTCGTTCAGCCTGCTGGTCGACGAGGACATAGCGACCGGCAGCGTCGTGACGATCGACCTGACCCTCGAGGCGGTCGACTCCGGTGGCGCGGTCATCGAACACGACCTCCGGTTCGTGTTCACCGCTCCCTGAGTCCCGGTCGACCGGCACTCAACGGCGGAAGGTACTGACGGCCTCCACGTGGGAGGTGTGGCCGAACAGGTCGACCACGGTGACCTTCTCGAGGGTGAAGCCACGGTCGGTCAGCAGCCGAGCGTCGCGTGCGAGCGACGCCGGGTCACAGCTGACCAGTACCGACACCGAAGCTCCCGTTGCCGCGAGTGAGTCGGCACCTCCGACCTCGAGACCGCGGCGGGAAGGGTCGGCGACGACGACGTCGATCGGCTCTGGGGTCCAGCGTTCGACCAGGCTCTCGACCACCGTCGACCCCGCCCCCAGGTTGTGGCGGGCGTCGGCCGCCGACGACGGATTGGATTCGACGAGCACGGTCCTTCGACCCGAACGGCCATCGAGGAGGGCAGCCGAGAACAGACCGACGCCGCCGTAGGCATCGAGCAAGGTGCCGTCCCACTCCCCCAAAGCCCCGACAACCAGGTCGACCAGCACCTCGGCGCCGTCGGGTCGGCACTGGAAGAACGATCCGGCCGAGATGCGCAGGCGTCGGCCGGCAATCTCCTCGCTGACGAACGGTGGCCGCCCGTCCCTGGCCAATGAACCGTTGCGGACTGCGTCGGCCGACACGACCACGACGTCATCGGGGACCCTCGCTCGCGCCGCGGCCTCGGGGTCTGCGCCGCTCACCACGACCATCCGTTCACCGGTGCGGGCTCCGACGACGATGCGGACCTCACCTGCCCCCGGGTACCGACCCTCGATCAACAGTGCCTCGGCCAGCGGATGGGCCACCAGACAGCGTTCGGCCGCCACCATCTGGTGCGACCGCTCCTTTCGGAAGCCGGCCCGACCGTCGACGACGGCCGCCCGCAACACCGTGCGATAGGCGGTGGCCCCCAGTGTCGGCCCCGGCTCGATCAGGACAGCGTCTGGGCCTTCCACGGTGAACTTGCCGATGCGTCGCAAGGCGTCGGCGACGATCGCTCGTCGCAGCGCGGGCTGGTACTCGGGCGACGCGTGTTGCCAGTCGCAGCCACCACATCCTCGGGCCACCTCGGGACAAGGAGGGGCGACCCGGTGGGGCGACGGTTCGACGATGTCGACCACGGTGGCGCGGACGAACTGCTTGGATGCCTTGACGACCCGAGCCTCGACCACCTCGGACGGCAGCGCGCCGGACACGAAGACCACCCGACCGTCAGGCCCACGACCGATCCCGTCGCCGCCGGCGGCCACCCCGTCGATGGTGACGGTGACGGTGTCGTCCGAAAGCTTGCCGTCGTCGGTAGCTTCCGGCCCGCCGCCGGGCGAAGATGGTCGACCTATGACCGACCTGCCTGGCGTCCTTCCCGACATCCTCATCGCTCCGTCCGTGCTGCCTGCCGACTTCTCCCGGTTGGGAGACGAGTGTGCCTCGCTCGAAGCTGCCGGCGTCGACCGTATCCAATGGGACGTCATGGACGGGCGTTTCGTGCCCAATCTGACCTTCGGCGCCGACGTCATCGCGTCGTGCCGCGACCGGGTGTCCGTTCCATTCGAGGCCCACCTGATGATCGAGCAGCCCGATCATCTGTTGGCCTCGTTCGTGAATGCCGGGTGCAGCATCATCATCGTCCACGCCGAAGCGTGCCTTCACCTACATCGCACCCTCGCCGCCATCCGCGAGCTCGGCGCGTCGCCCGCCGTTGCCCTGAACCCCCACACCCCGATCGACTCGCTCAGCCACGTACTCGACCTACTCGACATGGTGCTGGTGATGACCGTGAACCCGGGCTTCGGCGGCCAGGCCTACATTCCGACCATGGAGCCCAAGGTCCGGGCGACCCGCCAACTGCTCGACACCGCCGACCACTGGATCGACCTCGAGGTCGACGGCGGTATCAGCGCGGCCACCGTCGCCGGAGCCGCAAGAGCGGGAGCGAACGTGTTGATCTCGGGCTCGGCCATGTTCAAACACGCTGGCGGCCGCGCCGCCGCCGTGACCGAACTACGCGATCTGGCCAGAGCCGCCTGGGCAGCCAGAGGGTAGCGAGGCGCGGGCTCCTCTGAGCTTCTGCAAGCACCCCCATTCCGCAACATGAGTAGCATCGCGCGATAGAGCAAGAAGCCTCAGGGGTGTCAGGTTTCCAACTGACCGGATCGGCCGCGAGTCGCTACGAGCGTTTCGTGGCGCCGTTGATGCTGCCGTTCATCCACGCGGTGGTCCAATCCACCGTTCGCCGGGGCGACCGAGTGCTCGACGTTGCCTGCGGCACCGGATTCGCAACACGCGCCGCGGCGATCGCAGTCGGCCCGGAAGGTACGATCGCCGCCGTCGACGTGAATGGCACCATGTTGGATGAGACACGGCAGCACGGACCCGACGGCGTCGACTGGCAGAAAGCATCGGCCCTTCAGCTACCGTTTCCCGACGCCGCGTTCGACTCGCTGATCTGTCAAAAGGGCGCGCAGTTCCTCCCCGACCCTCTCGCCGGACTGGCCGAGATGCACAGAGTCCTCAAGCCGGGCGGACGGGCCGGTGTCACCGTATGGGCACCGATCGACCGGTCACCGTACCTCGAAGCGCAATTCCGGGTCCTGGGCGGGACGCGAGGGCCCGCATCGCCGATCGACGTGTCCTGCCCGCCCGCCGGCGAGTCCGGATTGCTCGACTGGGCTTCCCGCGCTGGCTGGTCCGATCCCGAGGTCGCGGCAATCGAACGGGCCATTCACCTGCCGGACATCGAGTCCCACATCCCGACCACGTCGCTGTTGCTGACCGCGACCATGCTTCCCTGAACCCGCCACATCACGAGGCCCTCGGGGTCACGAGGGCCGGGGACAGGACGGTTACGACAGTTCGCCGGCTCGCTTGATCACCCGATCGAGCAAACCGTAATCGCAGGCCTCTTGGGCGCTGAACCACTTGTCACGGTCGGAATCGGCGGTGATCTGCTCGACCGTCTGACCCGAGTGGTCGGCGATGAGCTGGGCCATCTCACGCTTGATCTTCACCAGGTTCTCGGCCTGGATGGCAATGTCGGAGGCCTGGCCCTGCACCCCGGCGCTGGGCTGGTGCATCAGGATCCGGGCGTGGGGAAGGGCGTAGCGCTTACCCGGCGCACCGGCGGTGAGCAGGAACTGACCCATCGAGGCGCCGAGACCGAGGCAAACGGTGGCGACGTCGGGTTTCACGAACTGCATCGTGTCGTAGATCGCCATACCGGCGGTCACCGAGCCGCCGGGGCTGTTGATGTAGAGCCAGATGTCCTTGTCCGGATCCTGACCGACGAGGAAGAGCATCTGGGCCGCGATGCTGTTGGCAATCTGGTCGTCGACCTGCTGGCCCAGGAAGACAATGCGCTCCTTGAGCAACTGCTGGTAGATGTCGAAGCCGAAGCCGGAGGGGGACATCTCGGCGGTGGGCGTTCCGGGAATCGTCATCCGGAAAGACTACCGGACCACCGTTTCCACGGGGCAGATGGCCTCGGTTGGTAGCGGCTCGAGCGGGTTCCGCCGAGACCATGCCTTCGAGACCATGCCTCCGAGACCGTGTCCTACCGTGGCGCCATGACTCCCGCCGTGCTCCAGGTCGTGCTCGTCGGCGGCACAGGATTCCTCGGCCGCGGCTTGCGCCAACGGCTCGTCGATTCCGGCCATCGGGTGACCGTCATCGGGCGTGGCCCCTCAGCCACTCACGATCGGTGGCGACACGTGCAGTGGGACGCCGCAACGCTCGGGCCCTGGACCGACGCGCTCGGGGGTGCTGACGTCGTGGTCCACCTCGCCGGCAAGCGAGTCGACTGTCGGCCGACAAGAGCCAACATCGACGCGCTCATCGCCTCACGGGTAGGGACCGTCCGCCTGGTCGGCCGG
>JAQCHM010000277.1 GCA_027730885.1 Actinomycetota bacterium
GGGCTCGTCGAGGGCTACCCCGAGGACGCGGACACCGCAGCAGGATTCCTGTGGAACGGCCGACTCAGCACCTACAAAGACCTCGGCTTCACGCGGCAACGAAAAATCGGCAAACACCGATGGGTCGTTCAGGCCACGATCGAATCACTGGGTGACGATCTGGATGCAGGTGACTGCCGGGTTCCCGCCGCTGCGCCAGCCTGTGACCTTCATACGTGAACTCGGTTCTCTCTGTCGGCGGGTCAGCCATCCGTGGGCCTGGGGCTTGCGACCGGCCTTGGTGTCGAGTCGGGCGCGGAGCAGATCGATGATCTTCACCCGCCCCTTCTCGCGGGCTCGGGACTTGAACAGCTCCTCCTCGCCGGCGCGGACGGTTCGTTCCTTCATCGAGCGCTCGACGATCGCCAAGCCCTCGGCGATCTCGGCGGGATCGGTGGTAGCGCAGTATCGGCCGAGCAAGAACTCGCCCACGTAGGTGGGCACTGGGTACTGGCCGCGGAACTGTTGCGCCAGGTCCTTGCGGACGAGGTAGCCCTCGAACGCCTCTGCGGCGAGCTCGTCGAGCGCGTCGAGGTTGCTCATCGGTTCCTCCCCACGACCACCTCGCGCTGCGCGAGGATCGCACCGTCGGGCGCGACCACGACGAGGTACGCACGTTCACCCTCGAGGTCTTCATCCGGCACAACCAGCGACACCATGCCGGTCGTCAGGGTCTCCTTGGCCTCTTCGGCGATGCTGGTAGCTGGGTCGGCGGGAAGGGCGCGAACGTCGACCGTGACGCCCGACGTCACGCCAATGAGCTCGATGCGACAGAGCTGCCCCAACCACTTCACCTTCGTGATCTCCGGGCCGCCCGCGGCCGCACCCACCTCGCCGAGAGAGACCGAGAGACGCGGAACGAAGCATTCCTGCGGGCTCACTCCGCCGTGCTCGTAGTCCTTGCCGGCCTCGAAGCAGGTAGCTCCGGGTGCGAGGGCGATCCGCACGTCGTGGTCCCAGTGCCATGAAACCGTCGGCGCGGACACACTCGCACCGTCCTTCAACCGAGCGCACCGACCCTTCTTGATCTCCGTGGTCGCCGGCTTGAGCTCGACCTTGTCCATGCCGCCGGGCAAGAGGATCCAACCATGGTCCGTCACCACGTCGACCCGCTTCCAGCCGGCGGCCAACAGCTCTCGCACGCGCCCGACGATGCGCTGCACCTCGTCATCGAGGTAGTCGACAAGACGAGCCAAGAAGGTATGGACGAGGAACTCGAACCGTTCGTCGCGCTCCGCCATCAGCTCGGCTACAGCGAGTTGATTTTCGGTGTATCGCTGCTCGCTTACGCCGCCCCCCGCCTCATTCCGTACATCGGGACGAATCTTGCGCTCGCCGAGAAGCGGCCGCATGGCTTCCTCGCGGGCGATCCAACCGAGGAGCGAGGTGTTCAGGGTGTCGTAGATCCGTTGGGCCAGCGCTGGCTCGAATCCGACCCCGGTCAACAAGACACTGCCGTTGTCATCGATCTGGATTGAGACCCGCACACGGATCGGCTACCCGATCATTCCGCACACAGTCCCTGACTCCCGCCAGCGCCGGCCGGTGTCCCCGTCGAGGTCTACCGCTCACGGCTCGGATGCGAGGCCCCAGCTTCCCCCGAAGGCCAGTCACGATCACCAACGCCCGTACCGACCCTGCATTCGTGGTTCGAGGTCCGTCGTTCGGGTTCGAGTCCCGTGGCGTTTTAGCAGTTGTTCGGTTCGCCGTCCTTGACCACGGAGAGGACAGCGTCGCCTTCACCGATCGGGGTTCCGGGTTCGGGTGATTGGCCGACAACGATCCAGTTGCTGTCGTTGATCTGCATTCGGTCTTGGCCGGTGGCGTCTTCGCTGCGGGAGAAGAAGATTCCGTGGTCTTGGATCTCGTCTTGTGCCGCCTGCAGGTTCCAGCAGATCAGATCCAGCATGAGGGCGTCCTCGGGACTGTCTCCGCCGAGGGGGTTGAGGTTGGTTGTCGCGTTCGTGGACTCCGACACGCTTGTAGGCGGGACTGCTGTGGTCTCGGGGGCCGAAGGTGCTGTGGTGACGGTGGTCTCGGCCGTGACTTCAACGGCCGACGTGGGAGTGGTGGTGTCCGGTAGTGCGGCGAGGGCGGCGGTTGCCTGGTCGAGTTCAGCGCCGCAGCGTTCGGCGAGGCCTGCAGGGTCGATGTCGGCTTGGATGAGTGGTATGGCCTGAAGGCATTCATCGACCGACACGAAACCCAGTTCGGAGTCAGAAGCTGTCCCGGTGCCGCAGCCGGCGCCCACAATGAGCAGGGCGATCATCGCCACGACCTGGGTTCTCGGTGTCATTCTCATCGTCCGTCCAGATCGTTGTGTCATACTAGGCACGTCGACCGGGTGAACGGATTGTTAAGCGACGGCCAGGAAGATCCGTCGGGTTCACCCTCCGACGCCAGCCATCTGACCAGGCAAAACACCCCGGTTTCCAACCGGTTTCCACTCCCCCAGCTCGTGTGGGGTGACGACGTGGAGCAGGCTGAGATGAGACTGGTTGGGTTCAGATTCGGACGAGGAGAGCATCGACTTGTGCAGTGATGCCGAAAGCTTCCCCGCTGCCCAGGACCCGGGCATCGACCAGGTGCGGCGGCGTTGGCCCAGCGGGGAAATGGACCGTGTGGAACGGCGACCGTCGTTGACAGCTGGGCTAACGAGCTTCGGTCCAGGGGAGACCAGCCAGGATGTAGCCGACGACGGCGTCGAGGTCCGAGCGGGTCGGGTTGGTCCGAGAAACGGCCGAGAGTGCGGCGAACTGGCCGAGGATGAACTGGATGACCGTCGCCGGTGAGGTGGTCGGCTGGAGTTCGCCCTCTTCGATGGCCCGTTCGACGCGCTGGTGCAACGTGGAGGCCATGCGCCCTTGGAGCGATTCGAGGGTGGCTGCGATCAGCCCGGTGGGGAATTCACCGGCGGCGGTGTCGCCCATGAAACAGCCCGGCGGGAGGTCGTTGTCGAGAATCCGTTCGACAACCACGGCGAATCCCTCTGCCAGCGCTTGGTGCAGTGTGGGTGCGTGCTCCCAGTGTTGTTCGCAGGGCTGGATGTAGGTCTGGTGGTAGGCCTCGAGGGCTGCGGCGAAGATGGTCTCCTTCTCGCCCAGCGACCGGTACAGGGTCGGTTTGGTGACACCGAGTTCGGCGGCGACCTGATCGAGGGTCAGCTGGGAGTACCCGCCACTCCAGAAAAGCCGGACGATCACAGGCATTGCGGTGCTGAGGTCAAGGGCCTTCGGCCGTCCAGGTGGCATTTCGTACTGCTCCGTTAAGAAATAACTTGACGCAAGGGGCATCATCAACCGAGTATGTCGTACTCATGAGTACGAAATCAAGATGGTGGGCGGGCACGATCCGGACAACCCGCCGAGGGCAGACCATGACAGGAGCCAGATGACTTCCACGGACCTGCATTCTTCGACCGATCAGGCGGCATCGTCGCGGGGAGTCGACTGTGCCCGGGCGTGGGTCGTGGTGGCTTCCGCGTTTGTGGCGATGTTCACCGTGTTCGGGGTCGCGTACAGCTTCGGTGAGTTCTTCGGGCCCATGGCCGACGAGTTCGGTACCAGCCGATCGGCGACCGCGTTTTTCTTCTCGATCACCACCTTCGCCTACTTCGTCATCGGGATCTTCAGCGGCCGGATCGCTGATCGGATCGGGCCGCGTCCGGTCATGATCTTCGGCGCCGTGGCCATGGTGGTCGGGCTCCTGCTCACCGCCGAGGTCTCCTCGATCCAGCTCGGCTATCTCACCTACGGGCTCGGTGTCGGCTTCGGGGTGGCGTGTTGTTTCGTGCCGATGGTGGCGGCCGTGGGTGGATGGTTCGACCAACGACGGACCCTCGCCCTCGGCCTGGCGGTCGCGGGCATCGGAACCGGCACCCTCGTGCTCGTACCGATCATCGAGCGGGTGATCGACGCCAATGGCTGGCGCGACGCCTATCGCGTTCTCGCCGTGATCTCCGGTGTCCTGTTGGCCATCGCCGCAATGGGAGCCCATCGGCCACCCGGTTCAGCCGCTACCCCGCGGCCTATTCGAGAGGTCATCAGCGGCCGTCGTGATTTCTGGATCCTGTATGTGTCTTCGCTCTTCATCTCGGCCTCGCTGTTCATGGCGTTCGTGTTCATGGCCGACTACATCGACACCACCGGCGCCTCGGGCTCTGCCGCCGTGCTGCTCGGCATCATCGGCATGGCATCGATCGTCGGCCGCCTCGGGCTCGGGGCGCTCGCCGGAAGGCTGGGGATCCTTCGGCTCTACCAGCTGTCATTCCTCGGGCTCGCCCTGAGCTTCGGGGTGTGGATCGTTGCCGACACGAGCTATGCGCTGCTGATCGCCTTCGCCGTCGTTCTGGGTGTCGCCTATGGCGGGATCATCGCGCTCTCACCAGCGGTCGTGGCCCAGCTGTTCGGCACGGTCGGCATGGGTGGCGTACTCGGGGCCCTCTACACTGCCAACGGGTTCGGCGGCCTCATCGGCCCACCAGTGATGGGAAAGATCATCGACTCCTCAGGCCATACAGCAGCCCAATGGACGGCCCTCGCGTCCGGCCTGCTCGGGACTGCGCTGCTCTACCGCATGAATCCTCAAACCGAATCCAGTGGCGTTCCGACGTCAGGCCATCTGCAGACTTGAGAGGCCGTGCCTCGCAGCTGGACTCCGAGGGCTTGGAGATCGACTCCAGGAACCGGTCTGCTGCGACGCTGTGCAGGGGCGCCAATCCCGGTCGGTCCTGGCTGGTGGCCTAGGATCTGATCGGACGGCGCCTCCCCACGTTCCTGGGCCGAGGGTCGAGGAGGCTCGTGTGGTAGGCAGCGACGGCATCAACAATCATGCAGCGTTCATTTGGAGCGTGGCTGATCTGTTGCGGGGCGACTACAAGCAGTCCGAGTACGGCAGGGTGATCCTGCCGTTCACGGTCCTACGCCGGCTGGACTGCGTACTCGACCCGACCAAG
>JAQCHM010000278.1 GCA_027730885.1 Actinomycetota bacterium
CGAGTGGCATCTTCACCAGCCGTGATACGGCCGCGGCCCACCTCGACGGTGGCGCCCCCTTCGTCGTCGTCTCCGCTCCCTGCACCGGAGCCGACAACACCTTCGTTGTCGGCGTCAACGAGGACACCTTTGATCCGACCAAGGAGAAGGTCGTCTCCAACGCCTCGTGCACCACCAACTGCTTCGTCCCCATGGTCAAGGTCCTTGACGACGTCTTCGGCGTCAAGCAGGGCCTCATGACCACCATCCACGCCTATACCGGTGACCAACAGTTGGTCGACGGTCCGCACTCAGACCTTCGTCGTGCCCGGGGCGCGGCCATCAACATCGTGCCCACCTCGACCGGTGCGGCCCGAGCCACCGGCCTCGTGCTGCAGGCCATGCAGGGCAAGCTCGACGGGACCTCGTTGCGGGTCCCGATCCCCACTGGCTCGATCACCGATTTCACTGCTGTCGTCAACGGTGAACCAACGGTCGACGAGGTCAACGCGGCTTTCGCGGCGGCCGCTTCGTCGGGTCGTCTGGCCGGGGTACTCGAGTACACCGAGGAGCCCATCGTCAGCTCCGACATCGTCACCTCGCCCGCCTCCTGCACCCTCGACGCCGGCATGACCATGACCCAGGGCAGCCTGGTCAAGATCTTCGGCTGGTACGACAACGAGTGGGGCTACTCGAACCGCCTCGTCGAAATGGCGCTGATCGTCGGCGCCGCCAACAAGGGCTGAGGCGGACCCCACCAGTGGCAGTTTTCGGCGTCCCGGAACTGGAGGACCTCGGGGACCTTCAAGGTAAGTCGGTGCTTGTCCGGGTGGACTTCAACGTCCCCATTCGCAACGGCGAGATCACCGATGACCTCCGCATCAAGTCCGCGCTTCCGACGCTCCAGTGGTTGCAGGCCCAGGGTGCCCAGGTCACTGCGTGCTCGCACCTCGGCCGACCCAAGGGCAAGATCGACTCCGAATACACGATGGAGCCGGTACGCGCCCATCTGGCCGGGGTCGCGCCCGGGGTGACCCTGCTCGAGAACCTTCGGTTCAACGGCGGCGAGGAGGGCAACGACCCCGCGTTCGTTGCCGAACTCGTCGCCGGGTACGACGCCTATGTCAACGACGCGTTCGGCGCATCGCATCGGGCTCACGCATCGATCGTCGGTCCACCGCAGACGTTGCCGTCGGCGGCCGGTCGCCTGATGGCTCGTGAGGTCGAGGTGCTCCTGGGTGTGCGCAACCGACCCCGGCGGCCCTTCGTGGCCGTCATGGGCGGGGCCAAGGTGTCGGACAAACTCGGCGTCATCGAGGCGTTGCTGAGCATCGTCGACAGCATCATCGTCGGTGGTGGGATGGCTTTCACCTTCCTCAAGGCCCAGGGCCACCACATCGGTGACTCCCTCCTCGAAGAGGACATGGTCGAGACCTGTGCCCGCTTGCTGGCCTCGGGGGCCACCATCCATCTGCCCGAGGACGTAACCGCCCTGCACGGCGGCAAGCTGTTCGATCCCGCCGCGGGGGGAGAGGTGCGCCAGGCCGGGGTCAACCTGCCCGCCGGCTGGATGGGCGTCGACATCGGCCCCGGAACTGCAGCCGTCTTCACCGAGGTCATCCACGAAGCCGGCACCGTGCTGTGGAATGGCCCGATGGGCGTCTTCGAGGATCCTCGGTTCGAGGCCGGCACCCGCGCGGTCGCCGTCGCCATCTCGGAGACCAAGGCCTTCACCGTCGTCGGTGGCGGCGATTCGGCGGCCGCGGCCAAGCAATTCGGCATCGATCGCGACGTCGACCACGTGTCCACCGGTGGTGGTGCCTCGCTCGAACTGATCGAGCAGGGAGACCTTCCCGGCCTCGAGGCCCTGCGGGGTGCCCCCAATGCTCCCAAGGGGGCGTGAAAGAGATGAGCATGCGCAAACCGCTGATCAGCGGCAACTGGAAGATGAACCTGAACCACTTCGAGGCGCTCAAGCTGGTGCAGGAACTCAGCTATCAGGTGTCGCGCGAAGACGTCGACGCGGTCGACGTCTCGCTGCATCCACCGTTCACCGACATCCGCACGGTGCAGACGGTCATCGAGTCCGACCGCCTTCCGTTCTTGTTGGGTGCCCAGCACTGTTATCACGAGAATTCCGGCGCGTTCACCGGGGAGGTCTCACCGGCGATGCTGGCCAAGCTCAACGTGGCCTACGTGATCGTCGGGCACTCCGAGCGTCGGGAGATCTTCGGCGAGACCGACGAGGTGGTGAATCTGAAGGTCAAGGCCATTCTCGCCAACGACATGACTCCCATCTTGTGCTGCGGCGAGACACTCGACGAGCGTGAGGCCGGAGGGGCCGAGGCGAAAGTCGCGGGCCAGATCGTGGCCGGCCTCGCCGGAGTCAGCTCGGACCAGGTGGCGGCCATGGTCATTGCCTATGAGCCCATTTGGGCCATCGGGACCGGTAAGACCGCGTCGGCCGAGGACGCTCAGGCGATGTGTGCACACGTGCGCGCCACCGTCGCGCTCGCGTGTGGTGACGCCGCAGCCGACGCCGTTCGGATCCAGTACGGGGGATCGGTCAAGCCCTCGAACGCTGCAGAGCTCATGTCCCAGCCCGATATCGATGGTGCGCTGGTCGGCGGCGCCTGCCTCGAGGCCGACTCGTTCGGTCGCATCATCCAGTATCGGTTGGCCGAGTAGCCGGTGCCGGCCGGGTCGGATCGCGGCTCGTCGGCCGGACGTGGTCGACTCACCGAGCTCTGCTTTGCCGCCTGGCTCGCGGTTGCATGCACCGCGGAGGGAGACGATCCGACGGACGGGTCGACCGTAGGGGGGGAAACGACCACTTCAGGCGGGGCGACGTCGGCACGGTGCTGTCGACGCTGCCGGTCCGGGGTTTCGACGCCGTCGCCGCGAACACCCTGGTCTGGGTACACGACGTCGAGCCGCCGAGCATGCACTACGACGATCCCGACAATCGATTGGCCGTCACGTCGCGGATTCGGCGGTCCCTCATCGAGGGTCTGTACGGCGTGAGTGGTGCGACCGAGTACTACCCGGAGCTGCTGGCCGAGGAAGATGCCGTCGGCGCCAGCCCGGACGGTTCGATCGTCATCATGCTCAAGTTGCGTGATGGGTTGCGCTGGTCGAACGGCGGCCCGCTCACCGCGCGCGACATCGAGTACACGTGGAACATCTGGAAGGAAGGGTGCGCACTCGACCCTGACGGTTCCATCGCCGACGGGTCAGGGTGTGTGTACTCCGCCAGCAGCCGCACAGGCCTCGATCTGGTCACGGGCGTGGCCGTCGTGTCCGACACCGAGTTCACCGTCTCGATGTCCCGTTTCTATGCAGGGTGGCGAGGCCTTTTCGGCGAGATCTACCACCCGTCGTTCGGAGCTGACGCCGCCGCCGTGAACTCGGCGTTGGCCGAGTGGCGCACGCCCGATGGCCAACCGCTGCTGTCGTCGGGTCCCATGGTGTTTGCCGAATGGGAGCGGGGTTTCCATCTGGCCCTGGTGCGAAACGACGCCTACCACGGTTCGGCCAGCCCGGACGCCAGGAATCGGGGTGTTGCTGCCGTCGACGGTGTCTTCATTCGGTTCCTGCCCACGATCGATGAGGCCATTCGAGCGATCGAAGGTGGCCAGGCACAGGTGATCATGGCGCAGCCCAAGCGGGTGCTTGGGGAGCGATTGGCTGCCCGCACCGATTTCACCATCGCGTCCGCGGCCGGGCCGGTGTACGAGCACTGGGGCTTCAACCTGCTGAATCCTCACTTGGCCGATCCGGCGGTGCGTGAAGCGATCGCGTACGCCGTCGACAAAGCGGCGCTGATCAACGAGTTGTACGAGCCGCTGTTCGGTGCTGTGTTGCCCGAAGCCGGGCTCGGCAACACGTACTGGATGACGAACCAACGAGCGTACGAGGACCATCAGCTCCTCTAGGCCGGCGCCCAGGTCGATCAGGCGAAAGCGAGGCTGGAGGCGGCCGGATACGTGCTCGGCGGCGGGGGCTACACCCACCCCGACCGGGGCCGGCTGTCGTTGCGTGTCGGCACCACCGGGGGCAACGAACTACGTGAGGCCCAGCAGGAGATCCTGGCCGAACAGCTCGCTATCGCGGGAGTCGAGATCGTGGTCGACAACGTCGACGGTGACGAGTACTTCCTCGCCCAGCCCTTCGCCACCGAGGCCCTCCTCGCGTCGGTCACCAAAGGAGCCCAGGGCGACCCCGGGCTGTGGGACATCGCCCAGTTCGCGTGTGCCGGTGGCCCGTGGCCCGGGGCGAACTCCGACAACTATCTCTCGGGCCGGAGCAGCAATCCGTACGCGTTCGCGAACGTCGACTTTGACGCCAAAGTACCGACGTGCGACGCCATGCTCGACAATGTCGAACGAGCCGCGTGCTACAACGATCTCGACCGGTACCTCACCACGCTCGAGAAGGGGCCCGACGGGTTGGTTGTCATTCCCATCACCCAGAAGCCATCGTTCTACGGTTACGCGTCGAGCGTCTTGTCCGGTGCAGGCATCGCGTCGGATGCCGACGCGGCCGGTCCGTTGGCCAATGTGGTGGACTTCAGCTTCAAATAACCCTGCTAGCCTCGGACGCTGTCATGATCTACTTCGTTGGTTCCCTGTACATCTTTCTCGGACTCGTCACCATCGTGTTGGTGTTGTTGCACAGCGGTCGAGGCGGCGGGTTGTCCGACATGTTCGGCGGGGGCATGGGTGCAGCCGCTGCCGGATCAACGTCGATGGAACGAAACCTCGACCGCCTCACCGTGCTATTCGGTCTGATCTTCCTGTTCCTCACGGTCGGGCTGGCGTTCCTCATCGAAGTCTGAGCAACTCGGTTCGGGACTGGCTCGTCGTCCCTGCTGGACGGCCGATAGAACCGGGTGGCGTATGGACGTTCTTCTTCGGTTCTGCTCGCGATCTGTATTCTCAGCAGCGCCTGCTCACTGCTCGGCGGCGATGAAGCCGTAGCACCCGCGTCCGATACTGCTTCGGTGCTCTCG
>JAQCHM010000279.1 GCA_027730885.1 Actinomycetota bacterium
GGGTTCTTCATCCAGACCGACTGACCGGACCGACCCGGACCCGTCAGAATTCTCTTGTGGTCGCAGCCTGGTGTCTCGCCATGTTCTCGAACCGGGTGTACTTACCGAGAAACGCCAGCTTGACCGTGCTCGTCGGACCGTTCCGGTGTTTGGCCACGATGACCTCGGCGATGCCCTGCTGATCGCTTTCGGCGTGGTAGATCTCGTCACGGTAGAGGAACATCACTACGTCCGCATCCTGCTCGAGGGCTCCGGATTCCCGCAGATCGGACAACATCGGCCGTTTGTCCTGCCGTTGTTCGAGACCGCGATTGAGCTGGGCACACGCGATGACGGGTGCCTGGAGTTCCCGGGCGAGGATCTTGAGGTTTCGACTGATCTCCGACACCTCGACCTGGCGGCTTTCGGCGTTGGAGCGGCCGGACATGAGCTGGATGTAGTCCACCACCACCATGCCCAGCTCTCCGACTCTGCTCTGGAGGCGCCGAGCCTTGGCTCGGATCTCCATGACCGACGTGTGTGGACTGTCGTCGATGAAGATCGGCGCTTCGGCCAGCCGTCCGACCGAGTGACTGATGCGGCTCCAATCGCCCTCGTCGAGTCTGCCGGTCTTGACCCGGGTGGCATCGACCTTTGCGTCCGAACACAGGATGCGTTGCGAGAGTTCGAGCTGGCTCATCTCGAGCGAGAACAGCAGGACGGGCTTGCCCGTCTTCATTGCCGCATTGGTCGCCATGCCCAGCGCGAACGCCGTCTTGCCCATGGCGGGTCGGGCGCCGACGACGTAGAACGCGTTCGGCTGCAGACCCGACAGAAGATTGTCGAGGTCGGTGTACCCGGTGGGAATTCCGGTGATCGATTCGCCCTTCTCGTAGAGCCACTCGAGTCGGTCGAGGTTGGCCGAGAGCAAGTCCTTGATCGGTGCAGTGGTGTTGGCCACTCGACGCTGGGCAACGTCGAACATGCGCGCCTCGGCGTCGTCGATGGCTTTCACGACATCGTCGGGTACTCGATAGGCCATCTCGGCGATCTCGTTGCTGACCGAGATCAAACGGCGGAGCAGCGCGTGTTCCTCGACGATCTTGGCGTAATGGCCGGCACTTCCGACGGCGGGGGTGACCGCCTGGAGGTCGATGAAGACGCTGGGCCCACCGACGGAATCGAGAAGGCCGGCTCGTCGTAGCTCCTCGCCGACGCTGACCGCGTCGACGGGTTCACCCGCCCCGTAGAGGCTGAGAATGGCCTCGAAGATGTGGCCATGGGCGGGCTTGTAGAAGTGCTCAGGTTCGAGGAGTTCCACGACGTCGGCAATGGCTTCTCGACTGAGGAGCATGGCGCCCAGCACGGACTCCTCGGCCTGGAGGTTGCGGGGTGGCAGACGCTGTGAGCCCGAATCTTGCATGGCTCGATACTCCTCCACGAACGTTGTGGATTCCTAGTGGGGCAACTCGAACATCGTCGGGGACAACCTGGGGATATCGCTGCGTGATCTGTGGACACCCACCACACTGAGGATAAACCTGTGGGCCGCTGTGGATAGCTAGTTGCGGAAGACTCCGGCGATCCACCGCGGCCCACCCGGCACAACGGTTCTTTCTCGGCTTCGCGGATGCAGACCCTCGGGTCTGCCGCGGCGTGTCAGAGGGCGGAGACCTCGAGGGTCACCGGGAACTCGACATCGGCGTGGGGCTGGACCTTGACCGAATGGGTTCCGACGGATCGGATGCCCTCGTCGAGATGAATCGACTTGCGGTCCAGCACGACGCCGGTCTGGGCCTCGATGGCCTGGGTGATGTCGGCGAGGTTCACCGAACCGAAAAGCTTGCCCTCACCGCTGGCGCGGGCGGTGATGACAATGGTCTTCGCCACCAGCGTCTTGGCCACCTCTTCTGCGGCTTCGCGCAGTTGGGTGTTCTTCTGGCCCCATGCCTTGCGCATGACCTCGGCTTGGGCCTCGACGCCCGCGTTGGCCCTCTGGGCGAAACCCTGGGGGATGAGATAGTTGCGGGCGTAGCCGTCGGCGACGTCGACAACGTCGCCCCGGTTACCGAGTCCTCGGACTCCCTGATGCAGAACGATGCGCATCTACTCGTTCCCTTCGTTCTCGTCGCCGTCGGCGGATTCGTCCATTTCCAGAGCGTCGACCTCGGGAGCACCATCGCGCTCGGGACGCTCGCCTCGTTCGTCGTCGCGGCGTCCCCCGCGGCCTCGGCGCATCGTGGTGACGCGGCTGGCGTAGGGAAGGAGCCCCATCTCGCGAGCGTTCTTCACGGCTGTGCCGACAACCTTCTGCTGTTGTGAGTCGTTGCCGGTAGCGTGGCGACCACGGAGCTTGGCCCGGTCGGACACGAATCGCCGCAGCAGATCGACGTCCTTGTAGTCGATGTAGTCGAGGCGCCCAGTGGATATCGGGCTGATCTTCTTCTTGCCTCGTCGTGCGGAATCCTTGGGCTTGCCGCCCATCCGGGGGCCTTTGCTTCCTGCCATTAGAACGGTTCCTCGTCAGGTTGATAGGCGGGAGCGGAGTCCTGCGGCGCAGGTCCACCAAATGATCGTCCGTCGCCGCCTGCACCCTCGCGGGGGGCGTTCCGGCTGACGGCGGCGGTGGCCCAGCGAAGGCTGATGGCCACGTCGTCGGCGACGATCTCGATCTTCGAGCGTCGTTCGCCGTTGTCGGTTTCCCAACTGCGTTGGTCCAGTCGACCGGTGACCGTGACCCGGGTACCCCGGGCGACGGATTCGGCCGCGTTCTCGGCGAGCTGGGCCCAGCAGGTGACATCGATGAACGATGTCGCTTCTTCCCACTCCTGGGTCTGGCGGTTCTGCCAGCGACGATTCACCGCGACGCCGAAGCTGGCGACGGGTTGTCCACCAGGGGTGAATCGAAGCTCGGGTTCACGGGTTGCGTTGCCGGTGATCGTGACCGTGTTGTCCATTGCCATGACTTGGCCTCCTAGGCCGTTGCAGCGGCGCGCCCACGCTTGTGGGCCTCCCCGAGGGGCAGCCGCATGAACTTGTGGCGGACGACACCGTCCGCGATGCGCAGCGTGCGATCGATTTCGCTCAACGCGTTAGGAGCCAGGAACTCGAGGACGACGTAGAAGCCCTCCCACTGATGCTTGATCTCGTAGGCGAAGCGTCGGACGCCCCACTTGTCGATCTTCTCGAGGGAGCCGCCATCGACCTTGGCCATTTCGCCCAGACGGTTGATGGTGGTTTGTACGGCCGACTCCTCGGTGTCGGCCTTGAAAATGATCATGAGTTCATAAGCCCGCACGGGCATGTACCTCCCTGTGGACCCGGTGTGAGCCGGGGCCCCGGACTTCGGGGCAGGGTCTTTGATTCACTGGGCAGGCCCGAGGCTTGCCGAGAAGATGAAGGAAAGGGTAGCCGGTCTCAGCGCGAAGTTGACCGGGGCCCAGCAGAGCGTGGTGTCCCGGAGCGAGTTGTCCCGGAGCGAGGCCCCGCCGGCAGCGGTGTCCCGGAACGCTGTGTTCCGGAGGGTTTGGGACCCGCTGCCCCGGCGCCGGTGCGCGGCTTGCCGGCCTTCGGAGACCCTGGGCGGCCTTCGGGACGACCTCCACGCCCGCCCCCGGGTCGACCGCCGTGGGACGGAGGCTTGGACGAACGGGCTGCGGGTGGCGGCACGAACGGCGCCGCAGGAGCGAGGCCGAGGTCGGTGAGCGCGCCGGACAGATTTGAGGCGTCGACCTTGATGGGAGCGATGTCCAGCTTGATCTGGCGCTGCATCTGCTTGGCTGCCTTCACCTGATCGTGCACGAGTAGGGAGACGACCAGGCCCGTCTCGCCGGCGCGTGCGGTACGACCGGATCGGTGGATGTACGCCTTGTGGTCCTCGGGGGGATCGAAGTGGATCACCGAACTCACGCCGTCGACGTGAATGCCGCGGGCGGCGACGTCAGTGGCGATGAGTGCCTGGACCCGTGCACCCATGAAGTCTTCGAGAGCGCGGGTGCGTTGACTCTGGCTTCGGCCGCCGTGAATCGGAGCAGCGACGATGCCCTTCTGCTCGAGCTGACGTGCGAGGCGGTCCGCCCCGTGACGGGTGCGGCAGAACACGATCGACGGCCACGCGTTTGCGATGATCTGGCTGGTGACCTCGACGCGGTCGTCGCGGTTGGTCACCCAGAAGACGTGATCAGCCTTCGATGCGTCGTTGCCGACGGGTTTGACCTCGTGGCGCACCGGGTTGTTCTGGTACTCGTTGACGATCCGAGCAACATCGCCGTCGAGGGTGGCGGAGAAGAGCACGGTCTGACGCCCGGAGGAGGTCATGTCGAGGATTCGACGCACGGCAGGCAGGAAGCCCATGTCCGCCATGCGGTCCGCCTCGTCGATGACAACCTTGTCGACGTCCTTGAGGCGAATCGAACCCTGCTGGATTAGGTCCTCGAGGCGGCCTGGGCAAGCGACGAGGATGTCGACGCCGCGCTTGAGAGCGGCTCGCTGGCCGCCGTACCCGACGCCGCCGTAGATGGCGTGGATCCGAACCCGGCCGGCGAAGGTGCTGAGTTCCGCGGTGATCTGATCGGCCAGCTCACGGGTGGGCACGAGGATGAGCGACCGTGGGTGATAGGGAAGGCCCTGGGCGCCGGTCGCGACGAGCGGGATACCGAAGGCGAGGGTCTTGCCTGAGCCCGTTGGGGCTCGGCCACACACGTCTCTGCCGGCGAGGACGTCGCCGATGGCTGCCGATTGAATCTCGAAGGGCTCGAGGATGCCGCGCGAAGCGAGCGCGGCCGTGATGTTCTGGGGCACGCCGAGATCGGCGAACGTGGGGGAGGGCATTGGAACTCCTTGCCCGAACTGTCGGGCGGGTGTACTGGGCTTGGTTCACGTGACAGTGGTCCGTGAAGAGGACCAAGACGCCAGTCGGCGAACCCACCCGACCGGAAATCCCGATCGGAACAGTCCCAGAGTAGCGGCATGGTCACCTGATGACGCCTTGACGTGCCCA
>JAQCHM010000280.1 GCA_027730885.1 Actinomycetota bacterium
CCCGCCGAGACTCACCCCACGCCACGGGCCCCGCTTTTCCGCATCCTGCTAGTGGACAATGTCTACACCGGAGCAGTCGTCGAGCCGTACTTCGAGGGCGGCAGGGTCGCGGACGACGATGGCGGCGAAGGCCTGGGTCGCCTGCCGGTGCCGGAGTGGGCAACTCCGGGCAGCTACCGGGTCGTGGTCGACTGGCAGCCCGAGGGCGACGTGGAAAGGGTGTCCGCCGAGCTGCTGTTCGAGGTCGTCGAGCCCTGACGGAGTCAGCCGGCCAGCGATACAGCGCCGACGGCGACGATGGCCAGCGGGACGACGAACCGCAGCATGCCGCGAAGCACCGCCAGGGTGCGGCGGCCAGCGACAAGCTCCTCGGAAAGGAGTCGATCCGAGATGACCCAGCCGGTGAACAGCGCCAGGGCCAAGCCACCCAGCGGGAGCAGCAGGTTGGAGGTCAGTTCGTCGAGGAGATCGAACGGGGTTGCGTCGGTGTAACGGTCGAGCGAGCCCAACAGCCGGACGTCTTTCCACCGGTTGAACGACAGGACGCTGATCGTGCCCGTGGCCCAACAGGCCAATGAGGCGACGATCGCGCTGCGTCGACGAGACCACCCGCGCACACGTTCCAGCGGAGCGACCGCTCCTTCGAGCATCGACACGGCAGAACCGAAGGCGGCGATGACCAGCAGGGCGAAGAAGGCGGTTGCGGCAACTCGTCCCGCGGGCATGGCAGCGAACGCAAGTGGCAGGGCGACGAACACCAGACCGGGTCCTTCGGCCGGGTCGAGGCCGTTGGCGAAGACAACGGGGAAGACGGCCAGCCCCGCCACGATCGAGATGGCGGTGTCGGCGCCGATGGACACGACGGCAACGGTCCGGAGGTCGATGTCCGGCCGGGCATAAGCCGCGTAGGTGATGAGAAGGCCGAGCCCGACGCCGATCGAGAAGAACCCCAGACCCAAGGCATCGAGGAGCCCTCGTGCGGTAAGGCGGTCGGTGTCGGGGACGAAGAGGAACCGAAGCGTCTCGGTGGCCTCGCCGACGCCGAGCGAATACATCGCGAGCAGTACCAGCAGGACCCCGAGCAGCGGCATCAAGAGTTTCATCGCCGTCTCGATGCCGCGTTGCACGCCCCGGCCGACCACCGCCGCGACAGCGCCGAGGAACAGACCCTGGAAGAGGAACATCTTTGCCGGGGAAGCGAGCAGGCGGTCGAAGCGGTCGGTCGTGGCGGTCTGGCTGGCATCGGGAAGTCCGTCGATTGCGGTGTCGATGGCGTAGCTCACCGCCCAGCCGCCGATCACCGAGTAGTAGCTGAGGATGAGAAAGGCGGTCAGTGCCCCCAGGGCACCGATGACCTGCCATCGGTGAGATCGACCTTCAGCGACGGCGGCGTTGGCGATGCTGGCCGCGGCGTCGGCGTTGCCCCGTCGGCCTAGCGCCAGCTCCGCAAGCATCAGCGGGAGCACGACCAGGGCGAGCCCGAGCAGGTAGGCCAGCACGAACGCGCCGCCGCCATTGGCCCCGACCTCGTAGGGGAATTTCCAGATGCTGCCGATGCCGACCGCTGAACCCACGGTCGCGAGGATGAACCCGGTGCGGGAGGACCACTCGGGCTCCTTCGTCGGAGCAATCACCACGGGGAGGGTATCGCACCGGCGACGGCCGAAAAAGGTGTTGTCATTGGGCCCGGTCGGTGCTTGACTGATGAGGTGCGTTCTTCCGCCGCAACCATCGTCATCCTCGTAGTACTGATGTAGCGCACGCTACGACATATCGGTGTGCGCTCGAAGCCTTCCCACCGGGGAGGCTTTTCTGCTTTTCTGGATAGGAGTTAGGTCATGAGAATGAACGGGGGGCAAGCCCTCATCAAGAGCTTGGAACTGGAGGGGACCGAGATCATCTTCGGCTACCCCGGTGGGGCGATCCTTCCGGTGTACGACCCCATCATCGACTCGGGGATCCGCCACATCCTGGCCCGCCACGAGCAGGGGGCCGGCCACATGGCCGAGGGCTACGCCCACGCGACGGGGCGCCCTGGGGTGTTCATGGTGACCAGTGGCCCGGCCGCCACCAACGCGGTCACCCCGCTCGCCGACGCGTATCTCGATTCGGTTCCGATGGTCTGTATCACCGGTCAGGTGGGCCTGGCCGCCATCGGTACCGACGCCTTCCAGGAGGTCGACACGACCGGGATCACCCGGTCGATCACCAAGCACAACATCCTGGTCACCCGGGCCGAGGACATCCCTCGCGCCCTCAAGGAAGCGTTCTACATCGCAACCACGGGCCGTCCCGGCCCGGTTCTGGTCGACATCCCGAAGAACATCGTCGATGCCACCAATCCTGACGCCTACTTCGAGTTCGAGTACCCGGACTCGGTCGATCTGCCCGGCTACAAGCCGGACGTCCCGGTCGACGAGGCCGCGGTGGCGGCCGCCATCACCCTGATGCTCGCAGCCGAACGGCCCGTGCTCTATGTCGGTGGCGGTGTCCTCAAGTCACGCGGCGCCGACATTCTGCGGACGCTGGCAGAGATCGTCCAGATGCCCGTCGTCACGACGCTCATGGCGCGCGGTGCCTTTCCCGACAGCCACGAACTCAACCTCGGCATGCCCGGCATGCACGGTAACTACACCGCCATCAGCGCGCTGCAGAAGGCCGACCTCCTCGTTGCCATGGGCAGCCGGTTCGACGACCGCGTCACCGGCAAGGTCGGCGCATTCGCGCCCGACGCCAAGATCATCCACGTCGACATCGATCCCGCCGAGCACGGCAAGGTGCGCCGTCCCGATGTGCCCATCGTCGGCGACTGCCGAGTGGTCATGGAGAACATGGTCATCCAGCTGAACGCCGTCGGCGGAGCCGATGCCTTCGGTGACCGTTCGGCGTGGCGACAGCAGCTCTCGGGTTGGCAGGAGAAGTTCCCACTGACCTACGAGCCCTCGGCACCGGGCGAGCTTCTGAAGCCGCAGTTCGTGATGGAGAAGCTGCGCGACGGATGCCCCAGCGACACCATCGTCGCCTCGGGTGTCGGCAGGGAGGGCGAATCGCCCAGCCAGTACTGGAAGTTCGACCACCCGTACACCTGGATCAACTCCGGGGGTCTTGGCACGATGGGGTTCTCCATTCCGGCGGCCATCGGGGCGAAGGCGGCGTTCCCCGACCGCATGGTCTGGGCGGTCGACGGCGATGGATGTTTCCAGATGACCGCCCAGGAGTTGGTCACCGCCTCCGTCAACAAGATCCCAGTCAAGATCGCCCTGCTCAACAACGCCTACCTCGGCATGGTCCGCCAGTGGCAGGAGATGTTCTACGAGAACCGCTACTCCGAGGTCTACCTCAGCCACGACATGCCCGACTACGTGAAGTGGGCCGAGTCCATGGGCTGCGCGGCGTTCCGGGTCGAGGACTCCGACGAGGTCGAGGCGGTGATTGCCAAGGCCAACGCCATCAACGACCGCCCCGTCGTCGTCGAGTTCCGTTGCCACTCCGAGGAGAAGGTGTTCCCCATGGTGGCAGCCGGTGCCTCCAACGACGACGTCATCGTCGACCCGTCCCAGGCCGCACTCCTCCAAAGCGAACGGCTCCACCAAGCCGGCTCGCAGAAGGAGACCCTGCGATGACTCGGCCCGGAGATCTCGCTCATCACACTCTGGCCGTGTTGGTCGAGAACCGAGCCGGTGTCCTGGCCCGGGTCGCCGACCTGTTCGCCCGCCGGGGCTACAACATCGTGTCGCTGGCGGTCGCGCCAACCAGCGACGAGCGGTTCAGCCGCATCACCATCGTCGTCGATGTCGAGTCGTCGCCGCTCGAGCAGATCGTCAAGCAGCTCTTCAAGCTGATCAACGTGGTCGAGATCGTCGAGTTGGCGCCATCGGAATCCGTCGAGCGCGAGCTCATCATCGCCACCGTTTCGGCACCCAAGTCCATCCGCAGCCAGGTTGTCGAACTGGTCAACATCTTCGAGGGCAAGATCCTCGCGGTTTCTTCCGAGCAGATGACCGTGAGCCTCGACGGCAGTCCTCGCAAGATCGACGACTTCGAGGCCTTGATGGTCGATTACGGCATCGTCGAGGTCCAACGCTCGGGCCGTATCGCCCTGCCTAAGATCGGTCAGATCGCACCGCGCCTCAGCGCCGTGGAGGCCTGACCGCGCATCCGCTCGTCGAGTCCCGACCGCCCGGCATTTACGGGCTGCGGCGAACTCGCTAGCGTTCCCCCGTTCGATTCAACAGGAGAGACCCATGGCCAACATCTATTACGAAGCCGACGCCGACCGCTCGCTCATCGCCGACCGCAAGGTGGCCGTCCTGGGCTACGGGTCGCAGGGCCACGCCCACGCCCTGAACCTGAAGGAGTCGGGCATCGATGTCCGCATCGGTCTGCGCGACGGCTCGTCCTCCAAGGCCAAGGCCGAGGAGGCCGGCCTGCGGGTGCTCTCCATCGCCGCCGCGGTGGCCGAGGCCGATGTGGTGATGATGCTCATGCCCGACACCGAGATGGGGGCCATCTACACCGCCGACGTCGCCCCCAACCTGAACGACGGCGACTCGTTGTTCTTCGCCCACGGCTTCAACATCCGCTTCGGTCTCATCGAACCGCCGGCCAATGTCGACGTGTGCATGGTCGCCCCCAAGGGGCCAGGCCACCTCGTTCGCCGCACGTACGTCGAAGGCGGCGGCGTGCCGTGCCTCATCGCGGTCGAGAACGACGCATCAGGCAACGCCAAGGGCGTAGCCCTCGCCTACGCCGACGCCATCGGCGGCGCTCGCGCCGGGGTCATCGAGACCACGTTCACCGAGGAGACCGAGACCGACCTCTTCGGCGAACAAGCGGTGCTCTGCGGCGGCACCACCGCGCTCGTTCAGGCCGGGTTCGAGACGCTCATCGAGGCCGGCTACCAGCCCGAGGTCGCGTACTTCGAGTGCCTCCACGAGCTCAAGCTCATCGTCGACCTCATGTACGAAGAGGGCATCG
>JAQCHM010000281.1 GCA_027730885.1 Actinomycetota bacterium
GTGGTCTCAGCCCTTTTCGAACCACCGATCGCGACTCTCTCGAGAGACACGATGGCGCTGGGCCGTGCAGCGGCCGAGCGCCTTCTGGAGCTCATCGTTGCGGCGGACGAACCCGGCGAGCAGCGGCTAGAACCAATTCTGCTGCCGACATCCTTCACGCCGCGCGAGTCCTGCCTAGTCCCCGTCGAGACCCTGGGTCGCTGAGTGGCCGTCGGTCAGGTCATCACCCAGCCGCCATTGACGTCGATCGAGGCGCCGGTGACGAAGCTCGCCCGATCCGAGGCGAGGAAGGTGACGACCTCCGCCACCTCCTCGGGGCGCCCGAACCTCGCCAGCGGCGTAGCTGCGGTGAACCGCTGCAACTCCTCTGCCGTGTTATGCTGGGTCATGAATCCCTCCATAACGCCCGGCAGGACCGAGTTCGCCGTCACCTGATGGGCCCCGTAGTTCCGTGCGAAGTTCTTCATCAGGCTGATGATCCCGACCTTTGCGGCCGCATAGACGGCCGAGTTCGATACCCCACCCGTCCGGGCACCGACGCTCGAGATCGCGATGATGCGTCCCCACCGACGCTTCGCCATGTCCTCGGCGGCGAGCTGGCTGAGGAGGAACACGGCTCGGAGGTTCACGGCCATCTGGCGGTCGAAGTCGTCCAGGGTGACCGACGGCAGCGGCTTGTCGGTGATGAACAGGGCCGCGTTATGCACGAGGATGTCGATGCGACCCTCGTCGCGGAGTATGTCACCGATCACACGAGCAGGGACCGCGGGGTCGGCGAGGTCCGCCGTGACGAGTCGGTCGGCATGCCCCGGTTCCTGCGCGATGATGTCCAGGCCGTAGACGGTGCACCCGCTCGCCTGCAACTGCTCGCAAATCGCCCGCCCGAGTCCACGGGAACTCCCCGTGACGAGGGCAACCCTCTTCGTCATGCCGTCCTCCATCGGTCCGCCTGCGTGTCCCACGGACGCTCCGCGGGTTCAGTACCACGTGAACGTAGCATGGCACCGATTCCACGGCTATGGTCAGCAGTCCCCAACGGAGAGCGGAGGACCGGTGCTGCAGGTGGACGGGCTCGAGGGCAGGGTCAGCGTGGTGACGGGAGCGTCGCGTGGAATCGGACGCGCGATCGCCGTGGCTCTCCGGGAGAACGGGTCGAGGGTCGCGGCCGTCGACCTCGAGGCCCCGGCGCACGATGGCATCCTGGGTCTGACCTGCGACGTGACCGATCCCGACTCCGTGGATGCGGCCTTCGCGGCGGTCGAACGGGAGCTCGGCACCGTCAGCGTCCTTGTCGTCAACGCCGGGATCTACCCGATCTCGCCGTTCGAGGAGACCAGCGTCGAACTGTGGCGTCGGACACTCGACGTCAACCTCACCGGGGGGTTCCTGTGCTGCAAGCGAGCGCTTCCTGCGATGCGCTCCCAGGGCTACGGCCGGATCGTCACCATCGGCTCGTCGGCGGGGAAGGCGGGTGGCGCCAGGTCGGTGGCGGCGTACGCGGCATCGAAGGCCGGCCTCATGACGATGACGAAGTCGATCGCCAACGAGTACGCGGCGCACGGGATCACGGCGAACTCGTTGGCTCCGGCGCTCATCGACACGGAGATGATCTCGGGGATGAAGGATCTCGTGTCCCGCATCCCAGTCGGACGGTTCGGCACGCCCGAGGAGGTAGGTGCACTGGTGTGCTTCCTGGCATCCGCCCACGCCGGGTACATCACGGGTGAGGTCACAGACATCAACGGGGGGTTCCTCGTCGACTGACCTGTGCGGTCGGGACGTCAGGCCGGGCCGTGGTCGACAGGCATCGGGCCGCGAGGGGGCGGACCGGCGTCGGGGTACAGCGGCAGCGAGGGCTTGCTGCGGCCGAGGCGTTCGTACTCCTCTGGAGGAATCGCATCCAGCGTCTTCCAGACCGTCCACTCACACTTGCGCACGGTCTCTGGCGCGTCCGTTCCGCGCCAGAGCGGCGGTTCCACCGTGCGGAGCGGGTGTCCCCAACGCTCGGCCGGGAGGAGGGAGAGCGCGAAGTTGCAGTGAGCACAGTAATAGCAGACCCCGACCTCGTTCCACGACCAGGGATGCGCCTTCTGCGTCACACCGAACCCGTACGGCTCGAGCACGCGCGACCCGGTTCCCTCGATTGCGTCACCTCGGACCTGGCGCCCGCCCGATCCACAGGGGTCGAAGCGGAGCACCCAGCGGTCGTCATGCTCGGTGAGCTCGACGTCCCCACGACGCCCGGGACCAACCAGATGTCCCCGCATCGACTCGATGCTGATGTACAGGTTGCGTACTAACGTGTCCGCGTAGGCATGCTCGCGGAGGTCGAACGGTGAGTAGCGCTCGTCGATATATGGCTCGAGGACGGTCCTGAAGCACTGCTCCAGCATCGCCTCTCCGTAGGACCCGGCGACGAACGTGAGCAGCCCGGCCATCAGGTCCGCATACCGGTCGTGGAGCGAGCGCCACGCGTCGACGAGTCGCTCGAGGTCGCGCTCCGCCTCCTCCACGCGGAGGTCGTAGCTCCGGATTCCGTTGATCAGCGAGCCGGACTCGACCGCGAGGCGTTGCCAGTGCGATCGCGGCTCGAACGCGGCGCCGTCCGGATACGCGAGGAGCTCGGCGAGGCGGTCGAATTCCTGGCGCAGTTGCTCCGGCGACGTGCCCTGCCCGAGGAGCCAGTCCTCGAACCCGGCGGTCCAGACCTTGTAGACCAGGTAGACGACTTTCGCCTCCTCCATGAAGTAGTCGACGAGCTGCGCTGCAGTTTCGCGCAGTCCCGCCCCCCCCGGCCCGAAGACGTCGCCGGATGCCCGCAGTGCCTCGATGACGCGGGTGGTGGTGGACACCGCCTGCGCGTCCCAGTCCCCCGACCTCACCCGCTTGCCGACGGCTTCGGACCACTCGAGGCGTGTCACCGGCGTCGGCGACGCGCTTCCGCTCACCACGTGACGAGTCCCCCGGAGATGTTGATGGCCTGCCCGGTCATGTAGGCCGATTCGGGCCCGAGAAGGAACCGGATGAGGCCCGCGCACTCCTCGGGTGAGCCGGCGCGTCCCAGGGGCACCATCCGGAGCCGCTCGGTCGACAGATGCTCCACGGTGATGCCGCGGAGTCCGGCGATGCCCTCGAGCACCTGGTCCTGCATCGGCGTGTCGATGACGCCCGGGCAGATCGCATTGACCCGGATCCGCCGGGGGGCCAGCTCGGACGCGAAGGAGCGGGTGATGCCCAGAGCCGCAAGCTTGGTCATGCCGTACGGCGCGAGGTCGACCGTCGTGGCCAACTTCGCCGACGTCGACGAGAGGTTGACGATGGCACCGCCCGCGGGCATGGCAGCGCCGATGCCCTGGCAGAGGAAGAACATCGAGTCGACATTGACGGACCAGATCCTGCGCCAGGCCTCGAGCCCGACGGTCATCAGGGGCTGCACGAAGAGGATGCCGGCGGCGTTCACAAGGAACTCGGCACCCGCGCAGCGCTCGATGACCGAGGCCCGGTCTGCGGGGTCAGAAAGATCGGCGACGATCACGCTGGCCCCACGGGCTCGCAGCTGTTCGAGCCCGGACGGCTCCACATCGACGGCGATGACGGTCGCGCCATCAGTCAGCAGGCGATCCACGACCGCTGCGCCGATGCCGCCCGCCGCACCCGTCACGACGGCCGTGCTCCCCGCAATATCCGCGGGCGGCGACCAGCCGGGGGGGTCAGCGCTCATGCTCAAACTTCGGAACCCCTACCGGGCTACCGGGGTGTCCCGGAGGGGGCTGAAAGAACTCGATAGTGACGCCGTCGGGAGCCCGCAGGTAGCAGGCGACCGCACCCGCGTTCGGTCCGACGGTGACCTCGACGGGACCCTCGCTGACCGGGCGTGCTCCCAACTCGACCGCTCTCGCGAACATCGCCGCAACATCGTCGGAGTGGAAGCAGAGGTGGACGTTCCCAGGGTTGGCGGTCGCCTCGGGGTTCGTCGAACGGTCGCTGATCTGGTACTCGAGGATCTCCATGTGGCCGCCACCCGGAAGCGGGAGCATGGCCGCCTCGATGTGGATCCCCGGGTATCCGGTGACCCGCCCCAAGTACGGGCCGTCGAGCCGTCGGCGCCAGAGCGGTTCGACACCGAGCAGCGCCGACCAGAACCGCACCGCGACCTCTACGTCGTTCACGGTCACGCCGACATGGTGAATCCCGAGGATCGAGATGCCATCTCCCTTTCGAATCGATTCCGACACGATAGCATCAGCATCCGGTCGAGGGCAAGCCCCCCGCCACCGAGTCCCGCTAGAGAGGTCGGACGGGTGCCCGCAGGCTCAATCCGCACGGGCACCTTTGGACGCATCGGCGACCGACGGTGCGGGTGGGGTGGACGTCGCCGGTCGCCGGCAGTGCCGTGCTGACCCTCGCGGGCGTCAGTCTGCTCTCGGCTTTGCTGCTCGCAGCGAGCGGGATCCTGAGCAAGCGACTCACCCTCACGAGTCCACCGCGCCAGTTGATCGGTCCCCTGCTGGTCCTCAATGCGGCGACGGTCGCGGCGCTGCTGCCGTTCTCGGAATGGACCGTATCGCCGGCCGTCCTTGCGCTGCTCGGTCTTGAGGCGGTCGTGCTGGTCTTGATCTCGCTCGCCGTTTGGGACCTGTACGGATCGGGGAGCGCCGGCGCTACGCTGATGGCTCAATCCCTGTCCCCCGTCTTCGCCGTGGTTCTGACCGCCATCCTGCTGCCGGACCTGTTCCGAGTCGTGCCGGCGATCGCCGCCTGCATCATCGTGGTCTCCGTGGTGTCCGCCCTGACGCAGGCCTTCTCCTCTCTCGGAACACGTCGGACCCTCGGTTCGCTGCTGCTGGCAGCATCGGGCGGTGGCACCCTCTCAGTGACGAGTCGACTGCTCGGCGACCTCGGTGTCGGCATCGTGTCCAACTATTTCTTTCGCAACCTCGCAGGGGGTCTCCTGGCGCTCCTCGTCTTCAGACCACG
>JAQCHM010000003.1 GCA_027730885.1 Actinomycetota bacterium
GAAACCGAAGATCTCACCCTGGGCCTGGCGAGCGATGATGCCCTGCAGGCTGAGCGTGCCGGCCTGGATGACCACGCCGACCACGGCGAGAATAAGCGGCAGTTCATAGGCGATGAGCTGGCCGGCAGCTCGAAGGCCTCCGAGAAGTGAGTACTTCGAAGCGCTGGCCCAGCCGGCCATGAGGATGCCGACCACCGAGACAGAGGAAACGGCGAGGGCAAGGTAGACGCCGGTGTCGATGTTGGTGAACGCGGCGTCGGGGCCGAAGGGGATGACGACCGCCAGCAGGAACGTGCTGGCGAGCACGACGTAGGGAGCCAGGGCGAACACTGTGCGGTCGGCCTTGGCCGGGAAGATGTCTTCCTTTTGGAGGTTCTTACCCAGTTCGGCGAGGAGCTGCATCGAACCGTAGGGGCCCGCCTCCATTGGTCCGAGACGGCTCTGCATGAACGAGACCATCTTGAAGAGGTAGAGGTAGACCGTGGTGCCGGCCGGAATCAACACGGCGACGATGGCCATGATCGACTTGAAGACCGTGGTCTGCCACCACGCGAACTCCACAGCGAGCAGCTCGGTGGCAAGTAGTACGTCGAGCGCGGCGGTCATCGGTCGATGTCCCCCAGGATGAAATAGAGGCTGGCGAGAATGGTGATGACGTCGGGGACGTAGCTGCCCTTCAGCAGCCACGGCGAGATCGACATGTTGGAGAAGCTGGCCGACCGGATCTTGACCCGGAAGGGCTCGAGGCCGCCCTGGCTCACGACGTAGTAGCCCATCACACCCAGCGGGTTCTCGGTCTCGACGAAGGCTTCACCCTCGGGGACCTTGATGATGCGAGGGACCTTCGCCATGATCGGACCCGCCGGCATGGTGTCGAGGAGCTGATCGACGATGTGGCAGGCCTCGCGGACTTCCTGGAGACGCACCCAGTAGCGGGCGAAGCTGTCGCCGTCGGGATGGGTCCAGACCTTCCAGTCGATGGCGTCATAGGCCAATCCGGGGTGCGGATTGTCGCGGCGAAGGTCCCAGTCGACGCCCGACGACCGGATGTTGGCTCCCGAGAGTCCGTAGCCGAGGCCGACGTCAGCGGGGATCACGCCGATGCCCCGGCAACGGGCCTGGAAGATCTCGTTACCGACGATCAGGTCTTCCATCACATCGCAGAACTTGCGGATCTGACCGAGCGACTGCTTGGTCTCGGAGATCCAACCGGCCGGAAGGTCGTCCTTCACCCCGCCGATGCGGTCGAAGTTCGGGTGGAACCGTCCGCCGGTTGCCGACTCGATCTGGTTGAGGATGTGCTCGCGGTCACGGAAGGCGTAGAAGATCGGGGTCACCGCGCCGAGCTGCACACCCATGTCCCCGAGGAACAGGGTGACGTTGGCGATGCGGGCCAGCTCGAACAGGATGGTCCGGATGTGGCGCGCACGCGGCGGGGCCTCGACCCCCATGAGCTGCTCGGCCGCCAGGATGAAGGGGACCTCGTTGGCGAAGCTCCCCAGCCAGTCGATGCGGTTGATGAGGGCGGTCACCTGCGGGTAGGTCCGAACCTCGGAGAGCTTCTCGTAGCCGCGGTGCATGTAGCCCATGACCGGATCGGCCTCGACCACCTGCTCACCGTCGAGACGGGCAACGATGCGCAGCGTGCCGTGGGTGGCAGGATGCTGGGGGCCGATGTTGAGCGTCATGCCCTCAGCCTCGAGCTCGACATTGACCCGCGCGTCTGCCGCCTGGGCGGCGATGTAGGCCAGCTGGCGACGATCGGAGATGGCGGTCATTCCGACTCCGGATTCTCAGTGCTCGCCGAACCAGTACTTGCCGAACCAGCCTCGTCGTCACGGCCTGGCATCGGCTCGACGTCCACGATGCCCGGCCACGGCTTGATCAGGCGAGCAAGCAGGGGGAAGTCCTTGCGGAGCGGGTGGCCTTCGAAGTCCCCGGGAAGATAGAGGTGCCGCAGACCGGGATGGCCGGCAAAGGAGATGCCGAACATCTCCCAGGCTTCGCGCTCGTGCCATTCGGCGCCGGGGTACTCATGGGTCCACGTGCCCACCTCGAGAGCGGGCTCGGGCACGTCGGCCTTGACCGTGAGGCCGAGATTGGTGGTGAGGCTGTGCACCCGGGCCAGCACCTGGAAACGGGTCTCGCCTCCGGCGTATCCCGTGACACGGCCGGCCGCAGCTTCTGCCGGGGCGGCATCGGTCCCGGCCGTGGCCTCCAACAGGGTGTCAACGGTGGCATCGAGTGACCGGCCGAACGGCGACGGCATCCAGTCGATGCCCGACAGGAAGTTGAAGAAGCGGAACTTCTGGCGTCCGTGGAGGTAGGACGCCGTCTCGGACCACGCGTCGGCCGTCACTCGGATCCAGAGATCCTTGCCCGCGATCAGGTGCGACCCGACCACTGCGTCGCCGAGGTCGGCGGTGATCGCTTCGAGGAGGACCTGTCTGGCCTCGTCGGCAGGGGCGGTGGTAGCCGCCTCGGTGTCAGCTTCCGAGGGCAAGAGGGTCTCCCTTCCACTTGGCGGCCATGTCCTCATTCTGGATGAGTTCCTGCAGCAGGACGATGCCTTCGAGCAGGGCCTCGGGGCGAGGTGGGCAACCGGGGACGTACACGTCGACCGGAATGATCTGGTCGACGCCCTTGGTGACCGAGTAGCTGTCCCAGTACGGGCCGCCGCAGTTGGCGCAGGATCCCATGGAGATCACGTACTTGGGTTCGGGCATCTGCTCATAGAGCCGACGGATGGCCGGAGCCATCTTGTCGGTGACGGTTCCGGAGACGACGACGAGATCGGCCTGTCGGGGACTGGCCGGCAGGGGAATCACCCCGAGGCGCATGACGTCATAGCGGGGAGACCCGAACGCAGCCCCCATCTCGATGGCGCAGCAAGCCAATCCCCACTGGTAAACCCACAGCGAGTACTTCCGGCTCGTGTTGAGGAGCGCGGTGAGGGACTTGGGCAGCTTTCCCGACTCGACCAATCCCATGCTGTGCTCGTCTCTCCCTGACTTCCGACCGACCGCTGACACTTACCTGCGTGGGGTTATACCCAACGCAGCACTCCCTTGCGCCAGGCGTAGGCCAGGCCGAGCGCGAGAATGAAGATGAAAATGACCATTTCCACGAGTCCGAAGTAGCCGAAGGCTTCGAGGCGGGTGGCCCAGGGGAAGATGAAGACGGCCTCGACGTCGAACATCACGAACAGCAGCGCGAAGATGTAGTAGCGAATCTGGCTCTGGGACCACCCGTCGCCGACGGGATCCACGCCGCTCTCGTAGTTCTCGAGCTTCTGCTTCGTAGGTCGACTGGGTCGAAAGAGACTCGCAAGGCCGATGAAGGTCCCGACGAGGCCGAAGGCGATGACGGCGAAAATGCCAACGAGGAGGTAATCACGGAGGAAGTCCGACACGGCACCGGATGCTATCCCTTATGGAGCCCGTGACCAAAGCCTCGGCGCTCGGAACTTTGCGAGGGTCAGAGGATGTCGAGCTCGAACAGCTCGCTGAACCGCGCTCTGTATTCGTCGTCGTCCTCGATCGCGCCCAACGCGACCCAGTCCTCGTCGCTCACCAGCGCCCGGTTGGTGGAGAGTTCGGGGCCGCCCCAGCCACAGGTCCAGCGAAGGCGGTACTGGTCGGTGGTGACCGCTTCGTAGATGACGTCGGCGACTTCGGAGGGCACGCCGGGGGTCTGCAGGCCCTTCGCGTAGAAGGCGAACAGGCGACGGTAGTGGGCGTCGTAGGCGCCCGATTCGTTGGGAGCCCCGGTGTTCTTGGCCATGATCGCGGTGCGGACGATGCCTGGTTCGATCACCACCACCCGGATGCCGAACGGGGTGAGTTCTTGGGCCATACCCTCGCTCAGGCCTTCCACCGCCCACTTCGAGGTGACGTAGGGTGACTGGGCGATCGCGGCGAAGAGTCCGGTGATCGAGCTGACGTTCACGATGCAGCCACTCCCCCGTTCACGCATCTGGGGGAGCACCGCCTGGCTGCAACGTACGACACCGTGCAGGTTGACGTTCATGACCTCGGCGTAGAGGTCGATCGAGCACTCTTCCATCACCGCGTTGCCGCCGATGCCCGCGTTGTTGACCAGGACATCGATGCGTCCCGCATCGTCGAGGATCTCGGCCATTGCCCGATTGACCGACGCCGAATCGGCGACGTCGCAGACGACAGGGTGCACGACGACACCGGCCTCTTCGGCCATCGATGCCAGCTTGTCGCCCTTGTCGAGGCTGCGCATGGTGCCGTAGACGGTCCATCCCTTGGCTGCGAGGTCGACCGCGGCCGAACGGCCGATGCCTGAGTTGCTGCCCGTGACGACGGCGATGGTGGAGGAGCTGGCTTGGTCGTTCATGCCGGGAGCCTACGCAGTCTCGACCGGCCCGTCACGCCCACTGCCCGGTCACGGACGCTCACGCCAACGCTCACGACAAAAGAGCGGCCGTAGCCTGGGCGGGTGAAGATCGGACCGCTCGACGTCCCAACGCCCGTCGTCCTGGCCCCCATGGCCGGGGTGACCAACGCGCCGTTCCGTCGGCTCTGTCGCAGTTTCGGCGGCGGGCTCTACGTCAGCGAGATGATCAGCGCGCGGGCCCTGTGCGAGGGCAGCGAGAAGACCGACAAGCTCGCGAGCTTCGCCCCCGATGAGAGCCCGCGCAGTCTGCAGCTGGCAGCCGTCGACCCGCTCTTCGTCGGCCGAGCGGTCGAGATCCTGGTGTCACAGAATCGGGTCGACCACCTCGACCTCAACTTCGGGTGCCCGGTCCGCAAGGTGACGCGTCACGGCGGCGGCGGCGCGCTGCCGTACAAGCGCAAGCTGTTCCGAGCGGTCGTCCAGGCGGCGGTCCAGGCGGCGGGCGCGGTGCCGGTCACGGTCAAGATGCGTGTCGGGATCGACGACCAGCACCTCACCTATCTCGAGGCCGGACGTATCGCGGCCGACTGCGGCGTCGCGGCAATCGCTCTCCACGGCCGGACTGTCCAGCAGCTCTACGGCGGCGCCGCCGATTGGACGACCATCACCCGGCTCAAGAAAGCCGTTCCCGATGTGCCGATCCTGGGAAACGGGGACATCTGGGAAGCGGCGGATGCGGTGCGGATGATGGACCAGACCGGGTGCGACGGGGTGGTCATCGGACGCGGTTGCCTGGGGAGACCCTGGATCTTCGGCCAGCTCCAGGCGGCGTTGACCGGGCTGCCGGTCCCCGACCCTCCGACGCTCGGACAAGTCGTCCCGATGATGACGGATCACGCCGAGCAACTGGTGTCGTGGTTCGGTGAACACAAAGGCATCCGAGAGTTCCGCAAACACACCGCCTGGTACCTGAAGGGCTACCCCACCGGTGGCGAAGTTCGGGGCCGACTCGGCCAAGTCGAGAGTCTCAGGGAGCTGGCCGAGCTGCTGTTCGACCTGCCCGATGTCGAACTCCCGACGTTCAACTGGCGAGCCCAGAGGGGCCACACACGGGGTCCTCAGGTCGTCGCCCTGCCCGACGGATGGCTCGAAGATCCCGACGACGATCGCACCGCGGACACCGACGCCGAGACCGAGGATGCCTCGGGCGGGTGAGCGCGTTCGTGGTCAGCTCCGGGGTGCCTCGTGCAGTTCGCGTCGGGGTCGGGCTCGGCGTTCGGCGTTCGGCGAAGACCTTGGACCAGTTCTGGTGGCGGCGCCGATCGTCGTTGCCGCGACGCTCGGCGATGGAGAACGTTCCCGGATCATCGAGGAAGTCAGCGAGACTGTTGAGCGCAGCGAGAATGGCATCGACGTCGCTCTGTGACACGGCCTGGGCAACGCCCGGTCGCCCGGCGAGCGCTTCCGGCTCCCCCGGTGTGGTGATGATCACCAGCGAGTTCGGTGACTGTTCAGCCATCTCGGCCAGCACGTCTCGACCCTGTAGACCTGGCGACTCGTCGGCGATCAGCACGACGGCCGGTTTCTGGGCCTGCACCATGAACAACGTGGCGACCGCGGTGTCGGTGAGGCCGATGAGATCGAATCGTGGATGCTCGGAGATCAGCCGCCGAAGGTGCGCGGCAGCCATGGTGTCGGCGATTCCGAGCACAACCGTGTGCTTCAGCATGGCGTACCATCGGCCCGAATCCGGGCGAATTGAGCGCCCACCAGGCGTTGTCGGTCAGCGGCCCCGCTGGTGAGTCAGCGGAGCTCGCTGAGTGCCTGGGCGCCTTCGTCGAGAGCAGTTCGCAGTAGGTCCGGGAAGACACCCAGGGCCAAGGTGCCCAAGACCGCGACCGCGATGGCGACCGTGGTCGCCGGGGCGACTCGGCGAAGTACCGGACGTGCAACCGATCCACCCGCCGGGTCTGGGTCCTCGTCCATTTCGTCGTCGGCGTCGCTCTCTGTGTCGAGGAAGACCGAGACGATGATGCGCAGGTAGAGGAACGCGCCGACCACCGCGCCGACCATGGCCGCACCGGCGATCACGTATTCTTCTCCCCGGACAGCCGCCACGATGACACCGAACTTGGCGAAGAATCCGGCGGTGAAAGGGACGCCGGCCTGGCCCAGGAGGAAGAGCACCAACGCGGCCGCAAGCACCGGGCGTTCGTGCGCCAGGCCCCGATAGTCGTCGAGAGAGTGATCGTTGTCGCCGGTTCCACCAGCGACGGTCGCCACGGCGAAGGTACCGGCCACGAGCAAGGTATAAGCGATCATGTAGAACAGCAGGGCACGGATGCCGAGCATCGACGTTTCGGCCGAGCCGCTCCCGCCAGCGTGGACGCCGATCAGCATGAAACCGGCGTGACTGATGGACGAGAATGCGAGCATTCGTTTGACGTTCGTCTGCACCACGGCGAGGAACGACCCGACGACGACCGAGACGACGGCCATAGCTCCGAGCACGGGCCGCCAGTCGTCGGCAAGGTGACCGAAGGCGACGATGAACACCCGTGCCAGGGCCGCAAATCCGGCCACCTTCACCGCCGAGGCCATGAAGGCCACGACCGGGGTGGGTGAACCCTCGTAGACGTCCGGGGTCCAGACCTGGAAGGGCACCGCTGACACCTTGAAGCCGAAGCCGACGAGCATCAGGGCCATGGCCACCAGGATCATCGAGCTGTCCTGGGACGGGGTCAGGCCACGTTCGTTCGTCATGGTGAGCGCGTCTCGCATGGCTGACAACGAGGTCGAGCCCGTCGCTCCGTAGGCCAACGCGATGCCATAGAGGAAGATGGCCGACGACAGGGCGCCGAGGATGAAGTACTTGAATCCCGCCTCTTGGCTCTCGGACCGTCGGAGGTGAAGCGCGGCCAACACGTAGACCGCGATGGACATCACCTCCAGGCCGACGAACGTGACGATGAGATCCTCGGCCGAAGCCAAGATGACCGCGCCGGCGGCTGACAGCAGCAGCAGCACGTACCATTCAGGTCCGTCGAGGCCCTCGCGTTGCAGGTAGTCGTCGAGCAACAATGCGGCCAGGAACACCGAGAGGCAGATGACCGCGGTGACGAAGATGGTGAAACTGTCAATGGCGAGCGCGCCGGCGACGACGGTGGCTCGGCGGCCCGGTAGTTCATCGAGGCGACTCCACATCGACGGCAGGGTTGCCATCGCCCCGACCGCCAACACTGCGGTGACGCCGGCCGGGATGCTGCGGGTGCGGGCCTGGGGGAACAACGACGTGAACGTGATCAGGAGCGCGCCACCCAGGGCGAGGATCACAACGGGCCACAGAAGCGACCACTCGATCGAAGGTGTCTGCAACATCAGTCCTCACCCTCGTGTGACTCGCCCGACTCGTCCGACTCTCCGGACTCGTGTGACCCCGACTCGAGCGCGTTGGTCAGTTGTTCGACACCGGCTCGTTGGGTCGGAGCGTCGGGCTCGGGCCGTTCGAAGCCGTCGACGTTGTCCTCGACGTGAACCAGCAGTCGGTCGACCGCCGGTTCGATGCGTTCGAGCACCGGCTTGGGATAGATGCCCAGGAACACGATGAGCGCCAACAACGGGAGAAGCACCAGCCCCTCGGAGAAGCGGAGTTCGGGGAAGCCGACGTTGGGCCCGTCGGCCGGGCCGTGGAACACTCGCTGATAGGCCCAGAGCAGATACAGGGCGGCGAGGATCACCCCGGACACCGCGACGACGGTCCACCAACGGGCCCCCTCGAAACCGCCGAGGAGGATGAGGAATTCGCCAACGAAGCCGTTGAGTCCGGGCAGACCGATGCTCGAGAGCATGATCCAGGTGAAGCCGGCAGCGAAGATGGGGGCCGACTTCTGGAGCCCGCCGAGCTCGGCGATCTCACGGGTGTGCCGACGCTCATAGATCCAACCGACCATGATGAACAATGCGCCGGTCGACAAGCCATGGTTGACCATCTGGAGAATGGCCCCCTCCATGCCTTGGGTGTTGAGGACGAAGATGCCCAACACGATGAAGCCCATGTGGGCGACCGATGAGTAGGCGACCAGGCGCTTGAGGTCCGTCTGCATCGTCGCCGCGATGGCGCCGTAGACGATGCCGATGACCGCGAGGGTCAGGAACAGCGGAGCCAGTTCCTTGGCCACCTGGGGAAAGAGGTACACGCCGAAGCGGATGTACCCGTACGTGCCCAGCTTCAGCATGACGCCGGCCAGGATCACCGAACCCGCAGTGGGCGCTTCGGTGTGGGCATCGGGCAACCACGTGTGCAGCGGGAACAGCGGGACCTTCACTGCGAAGGCGAGGGCGAAGGCAAGGAAGACGAGCCGTTGCGCGTTCGTGCTCAGGGCCTGCGCCTCGGCCAACACGGTCACGTCGAAGGTGATTCGTTGACCGGTGCTCCGTGCAGTGAGGACGGCCAACGCCACGATGCCAACGAGCATCAAGGCTGAACCGGCCATGGTGTAGAGGAAGAATTTCAGCGCTGCGTAGATACGGCGACCGTGGCCCCACCCTCCGATGAGGAAGTACATCGGGACCAGGACGATCTCGAAGAACAAGAAGAAGAGCAGGAGGTCGAGGGCCATGAAGACCCCGAAGGACCCGGCCATGAGGACCATGAGCCAGAGGTAGTAGGCCTTGGGATCATGATGCGGTTCGGCCGCGAGGATCGCGATGGGGAACAGCAGACCAGTGAGCACCACCAAGAACAGCGAGATGCCGTCGACGGCGAAGAACCAGGACAGACCGAGACTCTGGACCCAGTCCTCGCGGACCACGAACTGCAGCCCACCGTCGGCCTCGTCGAAGGCCTTCAGCAGGTAGACCGACAAGGCACCGGCGATGCTGGAGCCGAACAGCGCTGTCAGCTTCAGGTACTCGGAACGAGAAGCCGGGAGGAGCGCGATCACCAAGGCCGTCACCAGCGGGACGATGATCAGAGCCGGCAACAAGGCCAGCGATGCGCTGCTCTCGGCGGCCAGCAGCATCATGAGCCCACCTCAGACCAAAGCCGAACAAGGAACCAAATCGACACGAAGGCACCGCCCAGGGTGATGCTCAGGGCGTAGTTGCGAACCAGGCCGGGCTGGAGGCTGCGGAGTCCCTCGCCCGCGGTCTGCGCCAGGCGGGCCACACCGTTGACCGCGCCATCGACGAACGTGCGGTCGACCCAGGCCACGAGATCGAAGAACTTTCGTCCCGGACCGCCCGAGAGGTCAGCGAGCGCTTGATCATAGCGCACCGCCAGGGCGAGCCCCGGTTTCTCCACCTCTGCCGGGTCGAGCTGACGACGGACGTAAACCAAGAACGCGGCGGCGATCGCCGTGAGACCGACGAGGACGGCGACGATGGCGAGAACCCACTTGGTCGCTGCGGTGGCCGAGCCGTGGGCCTCGTTGCCGAACAGCGACGGCTCGAGCCAGTTGCCGAGGAAGTGCAGATCGTGGGCGAACGGCAGATTCAGCAAACCCCCGGCCGCCGCGAGCCCCGCAAGAGCAACGAGCGGAAGGGTCATGGTGATGGGCGACTCGTGCGGGTGGTACTCCTGACGATGGCGGAACGACGGAGGCATCGCGTCCTCGAAAGAGGACACATCCGGGGCATCAGTGAACGCTGTTGCGTGCTGGGGCACCCTGGGGATCCCCGAGGTGTCGGCGGCCGATGCCTCGGCTTCGGCCAGCGCCGCTTCGACGGCCTCCTCGGCGGCAGCCAACTCGGCCTCGGCCTCGGCCAGCTTGGCGTCGGCCTTGTCGAGGGTGGTCTGCGCCTTGGGCACCGCCTTCTCGGCCTTCTCCACGGCCTTCACCAACTTGGCGTGGCCCTCGTCGTCGGGGCGCGAGGCGGCCACCGCCGCCTTGGCCGTGTCGACATCGGCGCCGGCTTCGGCCAACGCGTCCGTCCGCTTCAGTACGTCGGCCCGAGCCTTGTCCACGGCTTCGACCGCCTTGGCGACGGCGGCCTCGACCTCGGCGACCTGGCCCATTGCTGCTTGTGCGCTCGCTGCGAACGCAGCGTCGATTTCGTCCTGGTGGGCATCGAAGAACCGAGGACGGCCGAAGAAGGTGAGGATGACCTGGCGGGTCATGTAGAAGGCGGTCAGCAACGCCGTCACCAGACCGATGACCCACAGGACCTTGCCCCCGTTCGGAGCATTCCACGCGGCCAGAAGGATCTCGTCCTTGGACCAGAATCCGCTGAAGGGCGGAACACCGGCGATGGCCAGCCAACCGACGATGAAGGTTCCGGCGGTGATCGGCATGATGCGATACAGGCCCCCCATGCGGCGCATGTCCTGCTCGCCGTGGAGGCCGTGAATGACCGACCCCGAGCCGAGGAACAACAGCGCCTTGAAGAACGCGTGGGTGACCATGTGGAAGATCGCCGGGATGTAACCGCCGACGCCAACCGCGAGGAACAGATACCCGAGCTGGGACACCGTCGAGTAGGCCAGGACCTTCTTGATGTCGTTCTGCACGACCGCCGCCAGGGCGGCCACCAGCGCCGTGATGGCGCCGATCCAGGCCACTACGCTGGTGGCCCACGGATCGGCCTGGGCGAGAATCGGGTTGAGCCGGGTGAGCAGGTAGACACCCGACGTCACCATCGTGGCGGCGTGGATGAGGGCGGACACCGGCGTGGGACCGGCCATGGCGTCGGGGAGCCACACGAACAGCGGGATCTGCGCCGACTTCCCAGCAGCAGCGAGCAGGAACAGCAGCACCATGGCCGTGGCCCAACCGGTCGTAATCGGGCTGGTGAGGATGTCGGCGTACCGAATCGAGCCGATCTGGCTGAACACCGCGAACAGGCCGAGCATGAATCCGAAGTCGCCAACGCGGTTGGTGACGAAGGCCTTCTTACCGGCGCTGGCGTTGGCCGGGTCCTCGAACCAGAAGCTGATGAGCAAGTAGGAACACGCTCCGACGCCTTCCCAGCCGAGGAAGGTGAGCAGAAGGGTGGGGCCTACGACCAGGAGCAGCATGGAAGCCGCGAACAGGTTCAGGTAGAGGAAGAACTTGGAGAAGTTCGGGTCACCGTGCATGTACCCGATCGAGTAGAGATGGATCAGGGCCCCGACACCGGTGATGAACAGACACATCGTGATCGAGAGCGGATCGACCAAGAAGCCGACGTCGACGCTGAAGCTTCCAGCCGGCACCCAAGTGAAGATGTCCTGGAGGAAATATCGCTCCTCGGCGGGCTTGTCCACCAGGCCGAGGAATACGAGCAACGTGACGAGGAAGCTGGTACCGATGGCTGCGGTGGCCAGCCAACCGGCCAACGGTTCGCCCAACCGTCGGCCCAGGACGAGCAGGGCCACGAATCCGGCGAGGGGGAGTGCGGGGATCAGCCACGCGAGTTCGAGCATGTCGTTATCCCTTCAGCGCCGCGAAGTCATCGGCGGAAGCCGTAGGCCGACGACGTAGGAGCGCGACCACGATGGACAGACCAACGACCACCTCAGCCGCGGCGACGACCAGCACGAAGAACACAGCGGTCTGACCCGCGAGGTCGTCGAGAGCGTTCGAGAACGCGACGAAGGTGAGGTTGACCGCATTTAGCATGAGCTCGAGACACATGAACATCACCAGCGGGTTCCGGCGAACCATGAGCCCGAACGCGCCGAGACAGAACAACAGCGCGCTGAGCACCAAGTACCAAGTTTCGGTCACTTCCATCGCACACCCTGCTTGTGTTCGGCCCGTCGTGAATCGCGCTGCCCCTGCATCATGCTCGACCGCTCACTCGATGCTCGTGCCGGGTTCGTCGACCACGAGATCCTCGGCGCCCTCGTTGCGGACGAGCACGACCGCTCCGACCGTGGCGATGGTGAGCAACAGCGCGGTGGCCTGGAACGCGAGAACGTTGCGGGTCAGGAGATCGTGGCCGAGCTCGACGATGTTGCTCGTGTCGGTGTTGCCGGTGCCAGTGTTGCCGGCGCCCGAGGTCTCTGCGCTGACATCGTCGGCCAGTCGGGGCACCATCGCGGCCGACTGGCCGGTCAACGCCACCGCGCCGTCCTCACCGCCGGGACCGGACAGGAACAGACCGGCCAGGATGAACCCGAACAGGGCGAGCGCCCCGACGAGGGCGGCCGGTCGCTGGTAGGTCAGCGGTTCCGCCTTGATGTTCTCGGTGCGGTCGACACCGAGGAGCATGATGACGAAAAGGAAGAGCACCACGATGGCCCCGGCATAGACGACCACCTGGACCAGGGCGAGGAAGTGGGCCTGCTGCACGACGAAGAGGACGGCGACGCCGAAGAAGCTCGCGATCAACGACAACGCAGCATGCACCGGGTTGTTCTTGAAGATGACACCGACGGCCCCACCGAGGATGATGGCCGCGGCGACGACGAAGACCACTACGTCGATCAATGGTGCCCCCCGTGGTCATCGTGCCCGTGGTCATCGTGCGGGTGCTCTGCAGGCGGATCCTCGTGGACCTGGCCCAGCTCGGGCGCCCGAACGCCATAGCCCAGCTCACCGGACCAGCCGACTCGATTCTCGTAGGCGACCCGCCCGCCCGGCGCAGTTGCTCGCATCCAGCCCGAAGTGAATTCGTCCTCGCCCGGGCGCCAGTCCTCCCACGGAAGGTGCTGCGGGCGCCCCGTGACCGAGTCGACCAGAAGCTCGTCCTTGGTGTAGATGGCGTCGTCACGGTTAGTGAAGGTGAACTCGAACAGTTTGGTCTCGGTGATGGCTTCGGTGGGGCAGGCCTCGACACACAGGTCGCAGTGGATGCAACGGAGATAGTTGATCTCGTAGATGAAACCGAAACGCTCGCCCGGCGACTTCGGGTCGTCGACAGGATTGTCGGCGCCTCGCACGTAGATGCACTTGGCCGGGCAGACGCCGGCGCAGAGTTCGCATCCGATGCACTTCTCCATGCCGTCTTCGTAGCGGTTGAGCACGTGGCGACCGTGCGCCCGCTCGGGCTTCGGTGCCTTCTGGTCCTTGTCGCTGATCTGCCCGTTGCGGCCCAGGCGACCGCCGCGATATTCACGCGTCGTGACGCCTTCGCCCCACTTGCGGAGCGTGACGCCGAAACCTTCGAGGTAACCCATCAGTGATGCCCTCCATCGGCGTGTACCGGCGCTTCTGTGGCCGGAGGCGGAGCGGCCACCAGGACCAAACCGGCGCGGTCGAGGCGCTCGGCGCGAGCGTTGGCCACGGCCTTGGTCACGAGCAGACCGCCGAGAATCAATCCGCCGATGGCGAAGGCCAGCACGACGGCGGTGTCGCCCACCGAGTCGCCGGTGGCTCCAAGATCACCATTCCGGGCAATGCGGATGCCTCCGAGAATCATGAGCCAGGCGAGGGACACGGGGATGAGCACCTTCCATCCGAGGTCCATGAGCTGGTCATAGCGAAGGCGGGGCAGGGTCGCACGGAACCAGACGAAGACGAAAAGGAACACCAGCAGCTTGACGAAGAACAACAGGAAGCCGGTGAACCACGAACCGGGAACGTCGACAAACGGCAGATCGAAGAACGGGGCGGGGCCGCCGAAGAACAGCGTGACGATGATGCCGCCCATGGTCACCGTGTTCATGAACTCAGCCAGGAAGAACAGCGCGAATCGGATCGAGGAGTACTCGGTGTGGAACCCGCCGACGAGCTCCTGCTCGGCTTCGACCAGGTCGAACGGCGGCCGGTTGAGTTCGGCGGTGCCCGAGATGAGGAAGACCACGAAGGGCAGGAAGCCTGTGGCGACCACGTGCCATCGGGTGATGCTCGAGGCCTGCGAAAGGACCAGGTCGTGCGTACTCAGTGCACCACTGACGACGAGCACGGCGGCGAGTGACAACCCCAGCGCGGCCTCGTAGCTGATGGCCTGGGCCGAAGCTCGGATGGAGCCGAGGAGCGGGTACTTGGAGCCGGACGACCAACCAGCGAGCATGACGCCGTAGATGCCGAGCGAACTCATGGCGAGGAAGAAGAGGATGCCGACCGGGACATCGGCCACCTGCCAGAAGAAGGTGCGACCGAACAACGTGCTGGAACCGTCGCCGTCGCCGGAGAAGTCGCCCGCGATCGGGACCAACGTGAACGTCAGGAAGGCAGGGATGAGCGAGAGATAGGGGGCGAGCTGAAAGACGAATCGATCAGCTCGACTGGGGATCAGGTCCTCCTTGAAGAACAGCTTGATGCCATCGGCCAAGGTTTGGAACAGCCCGAAGGGGCCGGCAACGTTGGGGCCGATTCGGTTCTGGAGCCGGCTGACCACCTTGCGCTCGAACCACACCATCAACATGGTGGACACCAAGCACAGGACGAACCCGATCACCGCAATGACCACGGCCAGCACGACGTCGCCGAAGTCGACCCCGTCCGACAGGAACGGATGACCAGGGCGCAAAAGGCCGGCCGGCGGCGCAATCCCCGCCATCAGTTGGCCGACACCCTGATCTCGATGACGGCCTCGCCGGCCGCAAGAAGGCGGCGCGCGTCGAACCCGGCGTGGCGGAAGGGGAGGCGCGCGGCTCCTCGGGGCAGGGTGTCCGAGGACTGCACGGCCATCCGATGCGTTCCGGTCGAGGAGGTCACCGTGACCTCCGACCCTGGCGCCACACCGAGACGCTCGAAGTCTTCGCGCGACACCGACAACACCGCGTCGTTGGCCAAACCGGCCAGCGACGGGGATTCCTGCACCATTGTCCCAAGGTCCCACAGCGTTCGATCGACCACCAACCGGAGACCGTAGCCGTCGAGCGGCGGAGCGACGACCGCTGGGACAAGGTCTGGAACCCAGTCTCGGGTGAGATCCAACAGCTGACCGTCCTCGGCGCGAGCGAGCCCGGACCAGTCGACGGGGGCGAAGGTCCCAACGGCACCGCTCAAGGCCATCCGACACTCGTCGAGCGAGTCGAATCCGAGGTCCACTCCGGCCGACATCGCCACATCGACCGCGATCATCCAATCCGAGCGGGCCTGTCCGGGCGGCGTCACCTTGGCGGCCACTGGCGAGAGCCGGCCTTCGAGATTGAGGAACGATCCGTCGACCTCGCCGTAGCCGGCTGCGGGGAGTACGATGTTTGCGTACCGGCACGAGTCGGTCATGAACAGATCGACGGCGATCAGGTTGGCGACGCCGGCCAGCGCGTGCTGCGCCAGATCTGCGTCGGGAACGTCGCCCAACGGATCGGCGCCGAGGAGGATGAGGGTGTCGATCGCCCCGTTCGCCGCGGCCTCGAGGATGCCGACCGCGTCCGCTTGATTCCCGGTCGACTCACGGACTCCACCAGGTCCGAAGCCGGGGGTGAACCCGAGTTCGAGAGCGCCATGGACGTTGCCTCGACGCAGCGCAGGCAGGAAGCGAACGTTGTCGACTTCGCCGACGATGGTGGAAATGGCCTCGGCTGCAAAGGAGGCGTCCTCGGCCAGATTGCCTCGACCGCCGATCACGGTGACCGGTCGGCCCGAAGCCAGCAGCCGGGAGGCGATCTCGTAGGCTGCCCCGCCGGTTCCGGAAACGGCGTCCCGAGCCGCCTGGGCAAGGGCGCCGGGCACGGGATGGATGCTGGCCGCGCTCATCGGCGACAGGCTGGTGGCCCCGGGAGTGAGCTCGATGAGGGAAACGCCGTCGTTCTGGATCGCGTGGCGGAGTCGGAGGAAAAGAGTCGGCAGCTCCTCCTTCAGATCGGCACCGATGTGCACCACGACGCCACCAGGGGCGCATGCTCGCGCGATCGTGGCACGGGGAAGGCCGAGGACCAGCTGGGCTGGGAGCCCATCGGCCAGCTGGGTATCGGCAATGACGGACGTGGCGAGCTGCTCGAGCATGGCGGACCATGCAAATTGCGCTTCGACGGTGAGACGGGCGCCACCGAGGACACCGACTCGCTTGTCCTTGATGGCCTCGGCTGCGAACGAAGAAGCAGCGGACCACCGCGCGGGAACGAACTCGTCGTCTTCGCGACGCAAGGGCTCGACCAAGCGAGTCGGTCCGGCCGATGCTTCGTAGGCAAAGCGTTCCTTGTCGGAGAGCCAGCCCCAGTTGGTGGCTTCGGAATCCAGGCCCAGGACGCGGACCAGCCGGTCGCGGCTCGACTGCAGCACGACGCGGGCACCGGTGGTGTCGACGGTGGAGGTGGACTCGACCTCGGCGAGGTCCCATGGTCGGGCGGTGAACCGATACGGCTCGGCCGTCAGGGCGCCGACCGGGCAGATCTGCACGGTGTTGCCCGAGAAGTACGAAGCGAAGGGATGATCGGGGAAGGTGTTGACCTGTGTCTCGTTCCCGCGGGCGATGAAGTGGATGAGTGGATCGCCGGCCACGTCTTTGGCGAACCGAGTGCAGCGGTCACACAGGATGCACCGCTCCCGATCCAGGTACACGAGATCGCTGATGGCAATCGGCTTCTCGTAGTGCCGCTTCTCCTCGACGAAACGACTCTCGCCCGGGCCGAAGGCCACGGTCTGATCCTGAAGCGGGCACTCCCCGCCCTTGTCGCAGACCGGACAGTCGAGCGGATGATTGACGAGCAACATCTCAAGGATGCCCTCTTGCGCCCGTTTGGCTCGGGGACTTTCGGTATCGACCACCATGCCCTCGGCCACGGTCACCATGCACGACGGCTGCAGCGCGGGTCCTCGACCGGAGTCGACGTCGACCAGGCACATGCGGCACATGCCGACGGGTTTCATGCGCTCGTGGTGACAGAAGCGAGGGATGTAGGTCCCGGCGCGCTCGGCTGCGGCGATGAGAAGTTCGCCGGGCGCACACCGAACCGAGGCACCGTTCACGGTGATGGTCAGCGCCGGCGGGGCGTCCGTTGGTTGATCAGCCACCGTGGGTCAGACCTTTCAGCTCGACCGGAACGCCCTTGGGTCGATCGGTGGAGGCGTCGTCGGAGGGGTCGTCGTCGCGGACGCGGGCCTCGAACTCCTCGGGGAACAGGGTGAGGGCGGAATGAACCGGGGCGAAGGCCGACGGCCCGACGAAGCAGATGGTGGTCATCTGGTACGGGAACGGAGAGGCCGACAAGCCGAGTCGCTCGTTGGAGGCGTGCGGGAAGTCACCGGGGCAGATCGACGCACCGACTTCGAGAAGGAGGTCGAGATCGCGGCGGGTGCCGTTGCCGTCGACCACCCGGGACAGAATGCGTTCGAGCCACGTACCACCCTCTCGGCAGGGCACGCACTTGCCGCACGACTCATGGGCGTAGAACCGAGTGAGGCTCAGCGCCGCCTTGGGAATGTCGGTGGTTTCGTCCATCACCATGACCGCACCGGAGCCCAGCATGGAACCCTGCGGGCCGATCTGACTTCCCTCGAAGGGCAGATCGAGCTGGTCGGGCGTGAACCATGGGGCCGAGCCACCCCCGGGTACGAACGCCTTGAGCGCTCGACCGCCGCGGATGCCACCGCAATATTCGTCGTTGTACAACAGGTCGCGGAAGGTTGTGGTTCCGTTGATGATCTCGTAGACGCCCGGGCGTTCGACGTGGCCGGACACCGCGACCATTCGAGTTCCCGGCGATGTCTCGGTACCGATGGCCTTGTACGCCGCTGCCCCGTTGTTGAGGATCCACGGGAGATTGGCCAACGTCTCGACGTTGTTGACGATCGTGGGCTTGCCGTACAGGCCGATGGCCGCGGGGAAGTACGGAGGCTTGAGGCGCGGCATCCCTCGATTGCCTTCCAGGCTCTCGATCAGCGCGGTCTCCTCACCGACCACGTAGGCACCGGCGCCCCAGTGCAGCACGATGTCGACCGAGAACCCACTGCCCAGGACGTTCCTGCCGACGTAGCCCGCGGCATAGGCGTCGTTGAGCGCCTTGGCCACCCGTTCTTGGGCAAGGGCCATCTCGCCGCGGATGTAGAGGAAGCAGCGGCTGAGACCCACCGCGTAGCAGGCGATGAGGCAGCCTTCGATGAGTTGGTGCGGGTCACGCTCCATGAGGAGGCGGTCCTTGTAGGTACCGGGCTCCGATTCGTCGCCGTTGACCACGAGGTATCGCGGCCACACGTTGGGAGGCATGAAGCCCCACTTGACGCCGGCCGGGAACCCCGCGCCGCCGCGGCCGAGCACGGTGGCGTCGCGGACTTCGCCGTGCACCTCGGCGGGAGGTCGACCGAGCGCAGCGCGGATGCCTTCGTAACCGCCCGTGGCGAGGTAGCGCTCGAGGGTGTAGCTGTCCTCGTACTCGAAGCGACTGGTGACGATGCGGGGGGTGTCGTTGGCGATGAACCCCGGCGCGTGGGGTAAAGCGGTACCAGCCGGACTCACTTGGCCTCCTCGGTGGGCAGCCACTCCGGCGGACCGGTGACTTGTTGGGGCGGCACCGCGCCTACCGACCGGTTGGCCGGGATGTGCTGGCGGACGCGCGAGAGCGTTCCATGCTCGGGGATGTCCCTGGCCCCGGAGCGCAGGTCGGCGACGAGGCGGTCGAAATCGGACGGGGTGACCCGATACTCGTGACGGTAGTTCACCTGTAAGCACGGGGCCTCGGTGCACGCGGCTTGACACTCGGCCTTCTCGAGGGTGAAGCGGCCATCGTCGGTCGTACCACCGACGGCGACACCGAGGACGTGTTCGGCGTGATGCAACAGCTCGTCGGCTCCGAGCAATTGGCAGGACATGGTGCCGCAGATGTTCACGAGGTAGCGACCCGTGGGCGCCAGCTTGAACATCTCGTAGAACGAACAGGTGCCGAGGACCTCGGCCGGCGTGACACCAACCAGCTCCGCCAGGTGCTCCATCGCATCATTGGTGATGTGGCCGTCCTGCTCCTGGGCCAAGTGGAGCAGCGGGATGAGCGCCGACTTGGGTAGGGGGTAGCGGGCGATGATCTCCCGGGCCAGCATTTCGTTCCCCGCGTTGAGCCGGCTCATCGGTCCACCTCGCCCATGATGGGGTCGACCGAGGAAATGATGGCGACGCCGTCGGCCAGCATGCCGTTGGCCATCATGTGCGGCAGCGACTGCAGGTTCACGAAACTCGGTCCTCTGATGTGCATGCGGTAGGGCTTGGGGGATCCGTCACTGACGAGATAGCAGCCGAGTTCGCCTCGAGGCGACTCGACCGCGGCATAGGCCTCGCCGGCCGGCACCTTGAATCCCTCGGTGAAGATCTTGAAGTGGTGGATCAAGGCCTCCATCGATTCGTCGATGCGGGCCCGGGGAGGCGGGGTCACCTTTGCGTCACCCACCCGGTAGTCGCCCTTGGGCATCTTGTCCAAGATCTGCTCGATGATCCGCAGCGATTCACGGATCTCGTTGAGCCGAATGGCGTACCGGTCGAACGCGTCGCCGTACGAACCAACCACGACATCGAACTCGACCTGGTCGTAGGCCAGATAGGGCTCGTCCCGGCGGAGGTCCCAGGGGATGCCGGTGCTTCGGAGCACCGGACCCGTCGCCGACAGGGCAAGCGCCTCTTCGGCCGAGAACACGCCGACGCCCTGGAGGCGCCCGCGCCAGATGGGCTGCCCAGTCATGAGTACGTCGTACTCCTCGAGCCGGGGCGGGATCATGGTGAGCAACCGCTCGACTTCGCCCCGCCACCCATCGGGCAGATCGGCTGCGACCCCGCCCGGCCGGATGTAATTGTGGTTCATCCGCAGTCCGGTGACGATCTCGAAGAACCGAAGCACTTCCTCACGTTCGCGCCAGCCGTAGATCATCATCGACACTGCGCCCAGGTCCATGCCGTTGGTCGCCATGAACAGCAAGTGGGACGACACCCGATTGAGCTCGGTCATCAGCATGCGAATCCAGACGGCACGCTCGGGCACCTCGATGCCCAGGAGCCTTTCGGTGGCCATCGAGAACGCAAGCTCGGTGAACAACGGCGAGGCGTAGTCCATGCGAGTGACGTTGGTTGGGCCCTGCAGGAACGTGAGCGACTCGCCGGTCTTCTCCATGCCGGTGTGGAGGTAGCCGATGACGGGCTTGGACCGGCGAATGGTCTCGCCGTCCATCTCGAGCATCAGACGAAGCACGCCGTGGGTGGACGGGTGTTGCGGTCCCATGTTGACCAGCATCGTCTGGTCGTTCTCGCCTTCGATCGGCGAGTCGGCCAACTCGGCCGCTCGGACCTCGGACATACGCAACACGGCATCTCGGCGCGGGAGCAGCCCGAGACGTCCGCCCGGGACTGAACTCGTCGATGCAGAATCGGTGACGGTCATGCGTGCGCTCCTACCGAGGCCCTGGGGCGCCCTTGAACTGGACCGGGATAGAGCCGATGCCGTAGTCCTTGCGCAGCGGGTGACCTTCCCAGGTCTCGGGCATCAGAATGCGGGACAGGTCGGGGTGTCCTTCGAAGACCACCCCGAACATGTCGAAGACTTCGCGTTCCATGAAGTCGCTGCCGGGAAAGAGTTCATACAGCGACGCCATCCTGGGGTCGTCGGCGGGGACCTGGATCCGGGCCCTGACACGTTCGCGGCGCTCCTGATTCATGAAGCTGGCGACGACCTCGAAACGTTCCGGTTGTACGCCCGCCGGCAGGGCCCGGGGCGCGGCGTAGGTCAGGTAGTCGACCGCCGTCAGGTCGATACACATGGTGAAGCCGTCGGCCAGCAGCTCGGTTGCCACCGCTTGCCATCGTTCCCTGTCGGGGTGGATCACGACGTCTCCGAGGCTGTCGGTACGTGGACAACCGAAGGCCATGGGCCCGGGTCCGATCTCAGCCTCGGACGTCGCAGGTTCGCTCATCGGGGACGTCCCAAGGTCACGAGCTGCGAACCACCTTGACCGTCTCGTTGCTCGACGACCAGACCCGCACCGGCGCCGGTCGACGAACGACGACGCAACAGCTCCCCGTTCTCGATCTTGCCGTGCAGCGTGTTGATGGCGTGCAGCAGCGTCTCGGGACCGGGCGGGCAGCCGGGGGCGTACACGTCGACTGGGACGATCTGATCGACGCCCTGGACGATGGCGTAGTTGTTGAACATGCCGCCGCTGGACGCGCACACACCCATCGAGATCACCCACTTGGGTTCCATCATCTGGTCGTAAACCTGACGCAGTACCGGCGCCATCTTCTGGCTGACGCGACCGGCGACGATCATGACGTCGGCTTGACGGGGCGAGGCGCGGAACACCTCCATGCCGAGGCGAGCCAGGTCGTAGTGCGAGCCGCCGGTGGCCATCATCTCGATCGCGCAGCAGGCCAGACCGAAGGTGGCCGGCCACGATGAGCGGGCCCGGCTCCAGTTCACGAGTTGCTCGATGCGAGCGGTGATCACGTTGTGCTCGAGGCCCCCGAGACCATTGTCCTGAACATCACCGATGATGCCCATCAGGCTGCCGCTCCTTTGCGCTCCGCCTCGGCGTAGCGACCCTCGCCCCCGACGCGGCGAACGGTCGACGAAGTGGTCCGGCCGGCATCGATCAGCGGAGACTGGCGACGGTTGACCTGAAGTGGTCCCCAGTCCAGCGCCCCCTTGGAGACCAGGTAGACGAAGGACTCGAACACCATCGCCGAGAACAACAGGATGGAGACCAGACCAAAGACCCCGAGTTCCTGGTGGGTGACGGCCCACGGGTACAGGAAGACCATCTCGATGTCGAAGATGACGAACAGCATGGCGACGAGATAAAAGCGCACAGGGAATCGCTGCGGCGGTTCTCTCCCGGGAACGATGCCGCACTCGTACGGCGCCAACTTCTCCTCGGTGGGGCGCCGGGGAGCGAGCAGTTTGGAAGCAACGAAGCTCAACGCGGCGAACAAGATCGCCAGGATGAGCAGCGCCAGAACCGGTAGGTACTGGGCCATGGGCTTCTCCGTTTCTCGACTAGAGGTTCAAACGAACGTGGAGGCAGAACTCAGCGGCCGGCGCGAATCAGGGCTTCGCGCTTCTCGCGGATCTGGAGGCTCCAGAGGAAGAGGGCGAAGATGACGCCGCTGGCGACCGTGAACATGAGGGGAGTAAACCTGAGGCCACCCATGAGCCAGGGAACCGGGCCGCCTCGATCGCGACGCATGATGACGTTCAAGACGCTCTTCTCGTCGTCGGCTCGGGCAACGGGCGGCGCCTGACCCGGCAGGACCGGCTGCTCGACGGTGCCCTGGACCTGGATGACCAGCAGCTCTTCGGGATGGATGATGTGCAGGGTCATGGTGTCGAGCTTGTGCAGCGCGCGAGCTGGAGCGTCGGTGAAGATCTCGACCCAGGCCGACTTGTCAGGATCGTCGGCCGCGATGTCCGGATCCAACAGCGGCTTGCCCCCTGTGTTGTAGGCGCCGAACTGCAGGGGGATGTACTCCGAGGTGCTGTCGAAGACGTGCTCACTGATGAGGTGCTCCTCGGCCGCCGACTGTGCCTCGCCCCGAGTCGGGTCAGACGACATGAGGTAGCGCCAACCGAGCAAGTCTTCTTCGTTCTCGCGGGCGAAGGCCAAAGCCTCGCCCTGGGCCTTGTCGGGATCGTCGGAGGTCACCCCATCGGCGACGTCCACCGACTCGAGGCCCAGGCCAAGCCTCTGGGCCTTCTCGTTCTCGGCGAACACCAGCCCGTCGTCCGCGGTCGTGGGGTTGTCGCCGCTGATCTCGACGAGCTCCCAGGTGGGGGCCTGCCCACGCCAGCCGATGCCGTAGATGGTCCAGACGATGCCCATGAGGAACATCCAGCCGAACAACGCCGACCCGGCGATCATCCCGCCGGTGCGAGCACCAGAGTTCGTCGCGACCAACAGATAGGTGCCGCCGATCATGACGACCACGCCGACCATGACGCTGAGGAAGCCCCGGAAGAACGGATCGAACCCGAGGCCCTCGATGAGAGAAAGCATCAGCATGGCTTACAGACCTCGCTCGTAGTCGACGACCGCCTGGATGAGATCGGGGGGGAGCGAGGCGCCGAAGCCCGGCATCCGACCACTGCCCTGACCACCGTTGCCGTAGCCGGCGCCCGCATTGGACCCGGCGTAGATGAAGTCGTAGTGGGCCTGGCTGGCGCGCTCGGGCATCTCGACCACGGTGCACTGGTCGGCCAACCGACCGTCCGAGAGCTCGAGCGCGTCGTCCGACAGGTCCCGGAGCGTCTGCTCCTCGGGGTCGATGTACTTCTCGACCCCGTCGACCAGACCGAACTCGACCACTTCGCCGGCGGCGAATGCGTACGGGTCTCCCTTCTCCGGGTCCCACAGTTGCGAGACGTACTCGCAATCGGCCAGATCGCCGTTCTCGAGAATGAGGTACGGGACCGGCGCATCGTCGTCGTCGGTGCGGTCGGTGATCGGCGCACCCTTGTCGTTCAGGTAGACCTTGTCGCCGTCGGAGGAGAGCAGGTACTTGGTCTCGACGCCGTCGACCATCTCGGAGCGTCCGCCGAGCGGATACCACGAGCCGTCCGGCTGCTTCCAGGCGTCGTCGGAGAACCGTTCGATGGTGGAGCCGTTGCAGAGGTTGAACCCGATACCACTGGGATTGCCACCGCCGCACCCCGCGACGCCCTCGTCGAGCACGTCGGGGACGATGCCGGCGCCCAAAGACCAGCCGGAGGTATGGCAGCGGGCACACGCGAGGGACCCGTTGCGGAAACCGCTGAAGAGGCCGAGGTTGAACACGGCCTCACCCTCGGAGGAGAACTCGTCGGCCTCGAGCGAGCGATCCACCTCTGCCCGAATCTCGTCGGCCACCTGGTCGGCGGCCGCCTCGGCCGCCTCGCTATCTGCGGCTCCGGCGATCTCGATCGGATCGAGGGTGGGGATCTGCAGCGTCTTCAGGTACTCGATCACGCTCTGCACCTGTTGCGTGGTCAGCGGGCCACCACCCGGCGTACCCCACGCGGCCATCGGGGAGTCGGGCCGACCGTAGTCGAGGACGAAGGTGACCTCTTCCTCGCTGTAGCGGTGCATGACGTCGTTGAGCGCGGGCGCCTTCCAGACTGCATTGGCCACGAACTGGCCGTCCGCGTCCTGCAGGACGTAGTCCTTGCCGCCACCGACGCCTCCGGCGCCATGGCAGTTGACGCACTGGGCGCCCTCGACGTAGAGGTCCTCGCCCCGACTCTGGAAGCTCAACAGGTACGCGGCGACCGCACCCTCCTGGCGGCCGGGCTCGGCCAGCCAGTAGATCGGTAAGGAAAGCGAACAGATGCCGAGGACCACGAGGGCGAAGCTGAGGGACTTGTCCAGCTTGGGTCCCTCGAGCTCCTCGTCGGTGAGGTAGGGCTTCTTGTTGGCCGCGAGCTCGATCTCGGAGCCGAGCTCAGCCTTCGCCGAGGCGACGTTGCGAAGGAACAGGGCCAAGAAGGCCAGCATGACCACCGCGGCGACGGTGAGGCCGATGGCGCGGAAGTTGGCCGCGAGCAGGAGGGTTCCGATCATCAGTGCGCACCACCACTAATGCAGTTGGGACCCTCGGCCTCTTGGCCGGTGGTGTTGGTGCCGATGGGCGGTCCCTGGATCACGACACCCGTGTTGACCTGGAGCTCGTTGGCCGCGGTGACCTCCATGGGGAACCGATCCATGCCGCGCGGCGCAGGGCCACCCTTCTTCTCGCCGACACGGTTGTACTGCGAACCGTGACACGGACACTCGAACCACTGCGAGGTCTTGCACTCCGGCACCCGACAGCCGAGGTGCGGGCAGGTTTGGTACAGCGCGACGACGCCGGCCTTGAGACCCTGCTCCACCTGGGAGAGGAACGAGTAGGACGAGGCCTTCTGGAGCGCCGAGGCGGGGTACTCGGTGATCCACATGCGGCCTTCGGGCACGTAGAAGAAACCGCCGCCGGCGGTGATGGCGGCTTGGATGTCGGGAATGCGGCCGACGGTGATCTTCGAACCGAAACCCTTGCCCCCTTGGGGCCACAGGAAGGCGATGGCCGCCGTGCCGAAACCGCTGAGCCCGAGGCCGAACATGGCGACAACGCCCCGGTTCAGGAATTGGCGGCGGGCGACGCCGACGGTCTCGGGGTCCGGGGGCACGTAGGCGACGGGGGAAGTGCCGCCGGACTTCACCAACGTTCCGCCCCGCTGCTCGGCCCGCACCGACGCTTCGAGCGCCTTACCGGGTTCGGCAACGGTGACCGAATCGGTCAGGGTGACCGGCGAACGATCCCGCTTGATGGTCTCCGACGCCAGCTGCCCGTAGGCCGCGTTGCTGTCGCCTTTCCGGAGCGACATCCCGATGACACTGACCGCAACGAGGGCCAGGACGATGAGCGCACCAATGACGTACACCATTTGCTTCAGCCTCCTACAGCTCGAAGAACATGCCGTCGGCCCACGGGAACACGAAGTTGAAGCCGGGGCCACGGAAGAACGATCCGATCAGGACCAGGACGGCCCAGAACATCATGAAGACCGAGAACAACGAGACCGCGAACTTGCGGTGTTCGGGCTTGTTCGAGGGGTTCTTGTCGATGAACGGGGCCAGGGTCAGGATGATGAGACCGATGCCGGGAATGGTCACACCGGCCACCATCGGGTGGAACATCGTGAGCAATTCCTGGAGGCCGAGGAAGTACCACGGCGCCTTTGACGGGTTGGGTGTCTGGTTGACGTTCGCCAACTGCAGCAGCGGAGCGTTGACGAAGATCGAGAAGACGGCGAGAAAGGCCGTGCAGAACAAGGCGGCGCCGAACTCGACGATGATCAGGTGGGGCCAGGTGTGCACCTTGTCCAGCGGCTTCATCTTGATGTCCTGGATCGAGCCCGACTTGACCACCGTGAGCAGGCGCTGGGTGTGTCCGCCAGGGCCCGACATCGCAGGCAGTGGGCCCGCACCGGCGGTGGCGACAGCCACGCTGGCAGCCGCAGCCGGGGTCACTGCGGTGGACTCGTCGCCGCGGCTCTTGGCCGACTTCGAGCGCTCGAGCAGATGCGCAGGGATCTTGGAGCCGCCCGACGACCCAGCGGCAGCGGGCGCCGACTCGGCGGCGGCCGCGGCAGCAGGTTCGGCACCACTACCTTCGGCTTTCTGGCGGGCCTCTGCGGCTCGTTTGCGCAGATGCTCTGGGATCTCGGTCATTGGTTCTGCTCTGTTCTCTGATCTCGTCCTGGTACCGATCTGAACTGTCTGGTCTCGACGCTCTGGTGGGGCTGCCCGGCCTAGAGCGGCCCGGAGATACCGCCGTCCTTGCGGACCCGCCAGAAGTGAATGGCCATGAAGATGACCGTCACGAAGGGAAGCAGCAGCACGTGCAGGACGTACCACCGAAGCAGGGTGTCGGTGCCGATGACCTTGCCACCGAGCAGGACGAAACGGACCTGGTCACCGAAGACCGGCGTGTAACCCATCATGTTGGTTCCCACCGTCACGGCCCAAAGGGCCAACTGGTCCCACGGCAGGAGGTAACCGGTGAAAGAGAGCAGCAGGGTGAACTGGAGGAGGAAGGTGCCGATGACCCAGTTGAACTCACGCGGTGCCTTGTAGGCGCCGTGGTAGAAGACCCGGGCCATGTGCAAGAACACCGAGAGCACCATGAGATGGGCGCCCCACCGGTGCATGTTTCGTACCAAGAGGCCGAAGGTGACCGACGTCTGCAGGGTGTAGATGTCGTCCCAGGCCGCCGCGGCGGTGGGGCGGTAGAAGAACATCAGGAAGATGCCGGTGATGGTCAAGTGGATGAACAGGAAGAAGCTCAGCCCACCGAGGCACAGGGTGTAGCTGACCTTGACCGCGTGGCGCTTCACCTTCACCGGGTGGAGGTGATAGAGCACACTGTTCATGATGACGTAGGACCGGTTTCGAGGGCTGTCGGTGTAGCCCTTCCGGAACACCGAGCCCGGCCGGAAGATCGAGTTCCACGCCTGGGAATCCCGCATGTTGTCGGCGACGCCGAGGAGCTGGGCTTGCGCTTTCTCGGCTATCGAGGGCTTGTCCTGAATCGACTTGGCCATTCGGGTGATTCCTGGATTCGGTCGGTACTGGGCTGCAGTACTGGTCTGACGGACGGGTTCTTACGATTGTTGCGGCGGTCAGGATAGGCGCATGCCGTAGCCGTAGCCGTGGGAGTCAGTTCGCTGGTGACGGTCACCTGCGGGGTTGGCGACATCGATCTTGCCGAGGATGATGACGCCCGTCGGGCAACGGTCGACGCACAGTGCGCAACGCGTACACACGTCGTCGTCGATGGTGAAGATGAAGGCGTCGGTCGGATCGTCGCCGGGGCGCGCGATCCCGAAGCTCTCGGCGATCGCTTCGGTGGGCTGCATGTGGATGCACTTCCACGGACAGATGTCGACGCAACCCTCGCAGGCGATGCACTCGGACTGATCGATGTGGATGAACTGCTTGGGCTTGACCGCCTTGGCCAGATAGTCGGCGTCCACCTCGACGAGCACGTAGTCGTCACGGAATTCCGGCAGCGGCGGATTGGCATCGGTCTTGACCACGTCGTCAGCCTCGCTTCACCAGGGGACGCCCATACGCGCTGGTTGGCAAAGCCTTAGCCTTCGCCTTGGCCTTGTCGCCCCGGCCCTGCCAGATGGCGAAGAACGCCTGCATCCCGCCGAGGAACACGATGTAGATGATGGCGGCAACGCTGTCGGACAGCACGCGGTAGGTGATCTCGAAGGGGAACCAACCGCCCTTGCTCTTGGCCGTGATGAGTCCCCAGGCGTCGAAGATTCGGTCGGCCCGGAAGCTCCATTCGTTCTCGGCCAAGGTCAGCCACTGGTGAGGCACGACACCGAAGATCATGAACAGAATGAAGAACACGTAGACCGAGCCGAGCATGGCCTCGGCCCAGGTCGTCGGCTGGCCGGCCGGGCGTCGGCCCGCGTACCACTGGATACCGCCGGCCAAGACGAGCGACACGAGTATCGATGCCACGAGGGCGACCACGGCGACTCCTTTCCTCGAACTGTCTGCCTGGAATCTGTCTGCTTGATCTATCTGCTGGGACTTGCGCTTAGAAACTTGCCTGCTTCGCTGACGAAACCGCTGCTTTGTGAAGCTGTGCACAATCTACTAGGTGGCGTCGACACTCAGGCAAAACGAACGCTCCGACGAGCGGACCGCTCAGGCTGTGTCGGGACACGCGCTACTTGGCGAAAACGTAGCCCGTCGTGGGGCCCGACGCCTCACACCACCGCCAAACTCGGTTCTCGCCGCGGACAACTGGTCCGGGTAACTCGCCACTTTGCCCCGCAGCGGCCTACAGTGTCGACACCGTGCCCAGGAGTGTGCGGCCCCCTACCGTCCGCACTCGCCCGCACGCCAGCCAATCTCTCTCCCTACTGCTCTCCACACTGCTCGTC
>JAQCHM010000004.1 GCA_027730885.1 Actinomycetota bacterium
GAGCGGTTGGTGTCCGAGGCTGCTCGAGCAGCCGGTCTCACCGCACCCGAGACCGACGGCCCTTCGGTTGATGCCGAGGACGAATGAGCCACCCCGGCGGCGTCGTCGAGGTGTAGGGGAGCGGGATCAACCGACCCACCGCACAAGCATCTCGCGCACCGCACCTACGTGGAGGCCGGGGAGCCGTTCGGGCTCGCCCGCGATTCTGAGGTGCTCCAGGTGAGGAGCGAGGGCGCGGAAGATGGCTCGAAGTTCCCAACGGGCCAGGTGCGCACCGAGGCAGAAGTGCGCACCATGGCCGAAGGCGACATGGGTGTTGGGCCAGCGCGTCACATCGAAGCGATAGGGATCGGGAAACTGCCGTTCGTCACGGTTGGCCGACGGGTACCACAACACGACCACGTCGCCCGCGCCGATGCGTTGGCCACCGAGCTCGATGTCTGCTGTAGCGGTGCGGGCGAACTGAATCACGGGGGAGACCCACCGTAGGATCTCCTCGGTTGCGGTCTCCGACGTGCTGTTGGGGTCCGCAGCGAGCAACCTCGCCTGATCGGGGTGCTCGAGCAGGGCCTTGAGGCCTCCGGTGATGGCGTTGCGGGTCGTCTCGTTGCCACCACCGACGAGCAACTCGAGGTACCCATGAAGCCGCTGGTCGTCGAGCGGCCGGCCGTCCACTGCGGCGTGGGCCAACAACGAGACGATGCCGGCGGCGTTGGCATCGACGGGGGTCCGGCGTGCATCGTCGATCAGTTGTTGTCGATACTCGTGATACTCCTTCCCGGCCCGACGGCGTACCTCGGACGGCGTCTCGCCCGCGCGGACGTCCGGGTGGTTCATGTCGGGAGTTAGGAGTGTCTGATCCGACCATCGGCGGATGGTGGGCCAGTCGGCGGTCGGAACACCGAGCAGGCCACAGATGGTTGCGAGGGGCAGGCCGACTGAGAGGTTCTCGACGGCGTCCACCGGGTCCGGTGCGGAACGCCGGGCGAGTTGGACGAACTCGGACACGAACCGTTCGGCCAGATCGTCCAGGTGGTCGGCCAGCTTGGCCATCGCCCTCGGCGTGAACCGGCGTGCGGTGATCGAGCGCAGGTCGAGGTGCTCGGGTCGATCCGTGTAGACCAGGTCGAGGGCGACCTCGGGATCCCAGCCGTTACGTTCGGCCCGTTTGCGCTTGTAGTTCTCGAGTCGGCTCAGGCCGTTGTCGGTGTCGAGCCGAATGACACCCCGGTTCGAGAAGAGCTCGGACTGACTCGACACGAACCGGACGTCGTCGTAACGCGTGACCGCCCAGAAGGGCGCGAACCGGGGTCGCCCCTCGTATCGGAACACCGGAGCCAGCTCCCGGAGGAGATCCCAGTCGGCCCACGGGTAGCCGTGCTGGATGTACCTCGGCATCGAGGTGATGTCGACGTCGTCGAGGGTGAGAGAGGAGGTGGGCATCGGGCTCCGCGAGAACGTTGACGTCGGTTCAAACTGCCTTACTGACCTCGGCGGTCGGCGTTATGCAGCCAGCGGGCGTCCGGTCGGGCCGTGGCGGCGCACGATGAGGTACGTTGCGGCCGTCGCCGCGATGAGGGCGGCGCCGAAGAGGGCGTTGCCGGTGTTGACCCCGCTATAGCCGAGGAAGATGTACAGCACACCGGCCGTCAACCCGGCGATGGCACCGGAGCCGATCATTGCCAGGTCGCCGACACCCTGGACGCCGACACGCTGTTCGATCGGGAACTCGGAGACCAGCAGGCTGGACGCCGCGACAACACCGAACGACCATCCGAGGCCGATCAGGAAGTTGCCCATGAAGACCCCGACACGACCGTCGGGAGGCGTGATGGCGGCCCATGCTGCGCCGCCGGTGCACAGAAGTCCGGCGGTGTAGAGCATGGGGTACTGACCGACGCAGTCGGTGAGCCAACCCACGACCGGCGAGAACAGGTACATGCCCCAGATGTGGAAGGCCATCATCCAGCCGATGGCACTCTGTGACTGACCCCCCTCGTCCATGTGGAGCGGGGTGAGCGACATGACACCGACCATCGTCACCTGGCTGACGATCATGGCCCCAACGGCCAGTCGAGCCGCGGGGCTGGCCATGATCAGAGACAGCGACTCCCGCACGCTCGGCTTCCCGGTCTCGGTTTCGGTCCTGCGTCCCAGTCCTCCGGAGAGAGCCAGTGGGTCGGGCCGCAACCGCGTCTCGACGATCGCGGCGGCGGTGAGGAACATCAACCCCGACAGGAGGTACGAACCAGCTCGGATCGGGAGACCGACGTCTTCACCGATATCGCTGGCCATGCCCGACACCACCGAACCCGTGGTCGAGCCGATGGTGGTGGCCCACACGATGATGCTGATGGTCCGGCCGCGACGTTCGGGCGCTGCCAGATCGGAGGCTGCGTAGCGCGTGGCCAGGTTGGCCGCGTTGCCGGCGCCGGCGCCGAGCACTCCCAAGCAGAGCAGGAGGTAACTGCTGGTGATGACGGCCGTCAAGGCAATGGCTGCACCCGCGGCCCCGATCAGGTAGCCCGTTCGCAAGCCGGCTCGCCGACCTTTCGAGCTCATGATGCGGGCCAGCGGGAACGACACGACCGCCGCTCCGATGGAGAGGCATGCGGCCGCCACCGTGGCCAGCACCGTCGAGCCGGTGATGTCCTTGGCCAAGAGCGCGGTGACGATGTACGTCGCCACCAGCCCGACGCCTCCGGAAGCCTGACTCAGGAGCAGGGTGATGACCGTTCGCTTCTGGACCGCGGCGATGTCGACGCCTGCACCAGGAATCGAGGGCGAGGCTGGCGCTTCGATACTCATGACCGCGAGTCTGCCCCAGGAAGCGGGGCAACGACGAGTTTCTCGTCGACGCCCGGCGATGCCGCCCGTGATCGTTCGAGTCCGAGCGCAACTTCGGCCGAGGGGGGTAGGTGGCGAATCCGCAGCCAGCTGAGTCCGATGAGCGTGGTGACCACGGCAGCAGAGACCCCCACCACCATCAGGGTTTCCCGAACGCCGATGGCATCGGCGAGCAGACCCCACAGCGGAGCAAGAAGCGCCTGGGATCCGAAGCCCATCATCGCGAGCGACATCACCCGGCCGTGGTAAGCGCGCTTCGCGCTCGACATCAGCAGCGCGTTGTCGAGCAGCATGAAGCCCGAACGTCCGATCCCGAGCGGGAGACCGGCCACGACGAGCAGGAGATAGGTGGGCGCGACCGAGACGAGCACGAACCCGAGCGCCATGACCCACCCCATGGCCAGCATCATCGGCCAGGCCCATGGGGTACGGACGAGGCCGGCCAGTGGCATGCTCATCAACAGCCCGGCGACGGCCAAGGCCAGAAAGATCGGTCCGATGGCGCTGGCCGGTCGTCCGAGTTCCTCTTCCAACAGACCCGGAAGCAAGGTTTGGAAGGCGAATCCGCATACCACCATGCCGATGAATCCGAGCCAGAGCGTCCGGAGCCTGGTGTCCCGCAACACGTAACTGATGCCTTCGAGCAGCTCGGCCCGCAGCGGCCGCAGCTCCTTTTCGGCCGGAGGCGTGTTGGGCAAGCTCGAGGTGAGCGGCAGCACGATGAAGAACAGTGAAGCCATGAACAGGTAGGTGCCGCCGATCCCGAGCCAGGTGCCGACCAGCACCGCGATGAACATCGGGGCCGCCACCTGAGCCACGTTCTGAGCAATCGACTGGAGGGCAACCGCGTTCGGCAGCGCATCCCTCGGGACGAGTTCGCCCACCCACGCTTGGCGGGCAGGCCCCATGAAGGCGAAACCCAGTCCCATGATCAGCGTGGCCGCCGTGAGCATTGGAACCGTGATCGAGTCGTTGAGGATCAGCAGCCCGGTGACGAGGATGACCGACGCCGGAATCGCCTGGCCGGCCAGCACGATCGGCTTCTTGCGCATCCGGTCCGCAATCACCCCGCCGATCGGTGACACGACGAACATGGCGATGCCGGAACCCATCTGGGCCAACCCGGCGGCTGCGTTGCTGCCCGTGATCTCGAACGCCACGCTCGGAACCAGCATGAACGACATCATGAAGGCGGTGGTGGCCAACACCGATCCGGTCCAGAGACGTCGATACTCGGGGATTCCGAGCGATGAGAACGTCCCGTCCAGCAGTGACACTCGTGCCAGGCTACGCCCGATCCCCGAGATCCCGGCTTCCTGCTGTGGCCGTCGGGCCGCAGCGGGCGATCAAGCCATCATCTTCGAGTTGTCCCAGTTGAGTATGCGGCCTTCGACGGCGAACCGCACCAGGCCCTGCATCTGCTTCGCGTAGTACTCGGCCGCTTCAGCGGGCATGTCGGGACCATCGGTACCGCTACCGCGAAACGCTCGGTACTTGCGATCCATCTCTGTCGCGAACTCAGCCTGGAGATCGCTGTCGGGCGAAAGGTGCTCCGCTCGTCCCGTGAGGTGCACGGCAACCAACTCGGCCCAGCGGTCGCCCGTCTCGACGAGGAACGAGGCGCGAGGATCGTTCTTGATGCGTTGGAGCTTCCGGCCCCTCGTCTGCATGTAGATGTCGCGGCCGATGCAGCAGTACCACATCGGCATGGCGATGGGCATGCCGTCTTGGCGCAGCGTCGTGAAGATGCCGGTGTGACCGTCACGCACGAACGCCCAGATCTCGCCCTCGTTCATTCTCGGTGACAGTTTCGACGCCATTGGGCCTCCTGGTTTCGTCGGGCGCTCAAACGTTACCGGGCCGGCAGACACCGAGTCGCCGACCCGGTCCAAGCTGATCACGAGCGGTCATGATCTCCCGCGACATGGCTGGCGACCAGCCTTTGGTGCGAGACTGTCGGGATGGGAGCTCTGGACGGTCTTCGGGTTGTGGAGTTGGCCGGTGGCGTTGGCGTGGCCTACGCCACCAAGCTGCTCGCGGATCTGGGAGCCGATGTGCTGCGGGTGGAGACCGAGCGCGACATCGTGCGCGGCAGACCTCACGAGGTGCATCGGTGGCTCAATACCAACAAGCGATCGGTGCTTGCGCTCGACGGTCTGCTCGATGGCGCCGACTTGCTGGTGCACGACCTGGGGCCGACGGCCGCCGCGGCCGCCGGCCTCACGTACGCCGAGCTCGCGGCCCGCTGGCCTCGCCTGGTCGTGGGTTCACTGACCCCGTTCGGGATGACGGGGCCATGGGCTGAGTACGCCGGCACCGAACTCTCGGTCATCCACGCCAGCAGCTGGGGGTTCCTGTCGCCGAGCTCGGCCACCGACGTGACGCTGCCACCTCTGAAGGCCCCCGGGCATCACGCGACGATCCTGACGGCAACGGTGGCTGCGACCGCGTTCCTTGCTGCCACCGACCACGCCGCACAGACGGGGCGCGGAGATCACGTCGACTTCTCGTCGTTCGCAGCCGGGGCCAGGATGACCGAGACCGCCCCCGCTCTCGCCAGTTTCCGAGGCGAGGACGCCTCGCGTCTTGGCGTCAAGACCCTCGTCCCGTGGGCCATCTACGCCTGTCGAGACGGACTCGTCCAGTTCCTGTGCGTCGAGCAGGCGCATTGGCTTGCGTTGATCACGCTGATGGGTGACCCGGAATGGGCCAAGCTCGAGGTGTTCGCCACCAACGTCGACCGGCAGGACAACGCCGACCTCATGCACCTCTACCTTTCGGAGTGGATGGCCGAACAGACGGTCCAGGATCTCTATCGGCGCGCGCAGGCGCTGCGACTGTGCATCTCGCCCGTCTATACGATGGACCAGCTGGAGAGCGACGCCCAGTTCAGAGATCGTGGCTTCCTCGTCGAAGGCGCTGACGGGCTTCGACTGCCCGGCCCGGGATTTCGCTTCGACTGGCCGGCCTGGCAACTCCGCAGCCCGGCCCCTGCTCCGGGCGAGCACGACGGTGAAGGCTGGCTTGCCGACCCGACTCCGGCGAGTGCCCCGGGCGTCACCGCTCCGTCAGGATTGCACGCGACCGAACCTGACACTGGCAGTGCTCGTCCCCTCGACGGCGTGCGGATCTGCGACTTCACCTGGATTTGGGCCGGACCGTACTGCACACAACTCCTGGCCCACCTGGGCGCCGACGTCATTCGCCTCGAGTCGCCCGAGTACCTGTGCCTGTTCCGGCGCCTGCCGTTCAACCCTCCCGGGCTTCCGCTCACGCCCGACACCGACGGCCTGTTCCAGCTGTACAACTCCGACAAACGCAGCCTGGCCATCGACCTGCGCCACGACGATGCCCGCGAGATCGTGCGCCGGCTGGTGGCCGACGCCGATGTGGTCATCGAGAACTTCGCGGTCGGCGCCCTCGCCGGTCTCGGCTTCGGCGTCGAAGACCTCCGGGCGATCAACCCCGACGTCGTCGTCGTATCCCTGAGCGGCTACGGACAGACCGGACCGTCATCGGGCTTCATGGCCTACGGTCCGGTCGGAGGTGCCGTAGCCGGCCTCTACGCGGCCAACGGATACGAGGGGGGCCAGGCCAGCGAGACCGGGGTCGCCATCGGCGATCCCGGCACCGGGCTGACGGCAGCGTTCGCCACCGTCGCCAGCCTGGTGTGCCGCCGCCGCACGGGCCACACGAGCCGCGTCGACGTCGCCATGGTCGAGGCCATCGGGGCCACGATCGGCGAACTGTGGATGCAGTACGTCACCGATGGCGTGCCGCCGCTACCGGCCGGGAACCGTGACCCACAGTGGGCACCCCACGGCGTGTATTCGACCGGCGGCGATTCGTGGGTCACGATCGCGTGTACCAGCGATTCCGAGTGGCAGGCGTTGGTGAGTGCGGCCGCTCGTCGTCCGGACGGCAGCACAGACCCCCGCTTCGACGATCCGCGGTTCGCCACCCAGTCCGGGCGCAAGACCCATGAGGCCGAGATCGACGACCTGCTGACGCAGTGGTTGGACGGTCGGGATCGGTGGGAGGCTTGCCGCCTCCTGCAGGCGGCCGGGGTAGCGGCGATGCCTTCACTCGCGCCGCTCGAGCTGTGGACCAGCAACGAACAGCTGGCCGCCATCGGCATGCTGGAACAACCCCATCACCCTGCGACCGGCCGGCACACCGTGCCCGGAGTGCCCTGGCGCCTGGCCAACGGGGCCAACGGTCTACGACGAGCGGCACCACTGCTCGGCCAGCACACCGACGAGGTGCTGGCCGAGCTCGGCTTCAGCCCGCCCCAGGTTGACGCGCTGCGATCCTCGGGCGCCATACCTTCTTGACGAAACCACCTTGACGACCGAAGACCGTCCCGACGACCTCGAGGAGCGCCTGTGGAACAGCGACGAGGAATGGATCCGGCCCAGATGTTGGAGGGTGTCCGCGTCCTTGACTTCACGCAGTACCTGGCGGGACCGTCGTGCACGCGACTGTTGATGGAGTTGGGCGCTGACGTCATCAAGGTCGAGCTGCCGCCCGACGGCGACCCGTCCCGGCCGATCAACCCCCAACGCAACGGCATGTCGGGCCTGTTCGCCCAGCAGAACCGAGGCAAGCGCAGCGTCGTCCTGGACTTGCGTGAGCCGGCATCGATCGACGCGATCAAGCGGATCATCCCCCGGATCGATGTGGTCGTCGAGAACGGCACCCCCGGTTTGATGGACCGCCGGGGATTGGGGTACGCCGAACTCTCGGCTCTCAACCCGCGTCTGATCATGGCATCGGTCAGTGGCTTCGGTCAGACCGGCCGCTACTCGCACCGACCCTGTTTCGACTTCATCGCCCAAGGCATGGCGGGTCTGATGCACATGACGGGCGAGCCGGACGGCCCGCCGTACTTCGTGGGCATCGGCGTGGGTGACACCAACGCCGGCGTCCACGCCTTCGCCGGCATCGGCTACGCCCTCTACCAACGCGACCGCACGGGTTTCGGTACCCACATCGACGTGTCGATGATCGATGCGCTGCTCCACATGCAGGAACAATCGGTCAACGCCGCGTCGATCAGCGGCGGTACGTACGTGCCGATGCGACAAGGCCGCCACTACCAGCCGGCCTCGCCGGCCGGAACGTTCAAGGGACCGCAGGGTTGGATCGTCATCCTCTGCATGCCCGCCCAGATCGACGGGTTGTGGGCGGCGCTCGGCCGGCCCGAACTCGCAATGGATCCGAACTTCGCCGACTACGAGGCTCGCATTTCCAACCGGGCCAACCTGACGGAGCTCATCGAGACATGGATGAGCACGTTCTCGACCGACGACGAGGTACTGGCCGTGCTGGAGCAGCACAGGGTGCCCAGCGGTCCGGTGCTCAGCCCGGCGGACGCGATCACCCATCCCTGGTTCATCGAGCAGGGTTCGATCCGCCAGATCGACGATGGCGAGGGCGGCACCTTCGCGGTCCCAGGCTTTCCGCTGCGCTTCGACGGTATCCGGCCCCATCGGGAGGTCGTGGCCCCCAAGATCGGCGAGCACACCCGCGAGGTGCTCGCCTCGTTCGGTCTCACGCCCGAAGAGATCGACCGACTAGAGTCGAAGGACCAGGGCGCGCCAGCCGACTGACGCTCCCCTTGGACCCCCCAACCCCGTTCTGTGCAGCGTTTTCCACGCCTGGCGTGGCAAACGCATCAAATTTCGGTGGGGGGTAGGGTTGGGGGATGTACATCAACGGGAGTTGGGAAGAGGCCCTTTCGGGCGAAACGTTCGAGGTGACCAACCCGGCGACGGGCGAAGTCATCTGGCACATGCCGGCGGGTGGCGCGGCCGACGCCGAGGCGGCGATCGGGGCGGCACACGAGGCCTTCAAGACCTGGTCGGGCACGACGGCCTATCAGCGGGCCGATCTGCTCTACAAGGCATGGCAGCTCATGGTCGAGCGCTCGGGTGACCTGGCCCAGTCGATGACGACAGAGCAGGGGAAGCCTCTGCGCGCCAGTCAGAACGAGGTCAACTACGGCGCCGACTTCCTGCGGTGGTACGCCGAGGAAGCCAAGCGGGTGGCCGGCGAGTGGTTGCCTTCGTCTCGGGCCGATCAACGCTTCCTGGTGCTCAAGCAGCCGGTCGGTGTGGTGGCCGCCATCACGCCGTGGAACTATCCGATCTCGATGCTCACCCGGAAGATGGGGCCCGCCCTGGCCGCCGGGTGCACGCTGGTGTTGAAAGCGGCCGAGGCCACACCGATGTGTGCCAAGGCGATCTTCCAGATCTTCCATGACGCCGGATTCCCGGCCGGCGTGGTCAACCTCGTCACCGCGCTCGACCCCAAGCCGATCGGCGAGGTCTTCACCTCTGACCCGCGGGTGGCCAAGCTCACCTTTACCGGGTCGACCGCGGTCGGTCGCATGCTTGCCGGCCAGGCGGCCGGCAACCTCAAACGAGTGTCGGTGGAGCTCGGCGGGCATGCCCCCTTCCTCGTCTTCCCCGATGCCGACCCTGTCCATGCGGCCAAGGGCGCCGCCGCGCTCAAGTTCCTCAACTCCGGGCAAGCGTGCATCAGCCCGAACCGGCTCTACGTCCACACCTCGGGTGCCGATGCGTTCATCGAGACGCTGACCGAGCGGGTCAGCAAGGTGAAGGCCGGCAACGGTATGGCCGAGGGGGTCGGCGTCGGTCCACTCGTCAACGAAGCGGCCGTGGCCAAGGTTGCCCGTCAGGTGGACGATGCCCGGGACAAGGGTGCGGCCGTGCCCGTCGGCGGTTCACGGCTCGACCAGGGCGACTTCGCCGCCGGCCATTTCTACGCACCGACCGTGGTCACAGGGGTCACCGACGACATGGTCATCTATCGCGAGGAGACCTTCGGTCCGGTCGCGCCGGTCATCGTGTACGACGACGTCGACACGCTGCTCGAACAGGCCAACGACACCCACTACGGTCTCGCCGCCTACGTCTACACCCAGAACATCACGACTGCGTTCCGCGCGTTCGAGGGTTTGCGCTTCGGCATCATCGGCGTCAACGACGTCAACCCGACGTCGGCTTCGGCCCCGTTCGGAGGCATGGGCGACTCCGGTCTCGGCCGCGAGGGTGGCCACGAAGGCATCGCCGAGTACCTCGAGGTCAAGCTCGGCGGATTCTCCATTTGAGACGGATCGATTGGGGACCGTTCGAATCGGGGACATTCGATTCGGGGGCAGGGGGCTGATCGCAGTGCCACCGACTCCGGAGGCAGCACTGCGGTTGGCGCTTCTCGTCAATCCCCGCTCCCGCCAAGGGAGGGGCGCACGAGCGGCAGCAGCGATAGCCGATCGACTCGCGGCGCTAGGCCATTCGGTGCTCCGGGTCCAGCCTCCGTCGGAGGCGCGGGTGGCCACAGACCTGGCTGAGGCGATCGAGAGCGGGGTCGACCGAGCACTCATCGCCGGCGGCGACGGCTTGGTGAATCGGGCGTTGCCGGCGCTCCTGTCGAGCACGGCGGACGTGCCCGGTGTGCCGGTCGGGCTTGTCCCGGTCGGCACCGGAAACGACTTCGCTCGCTCATTCGGTCGCGTGCGGGGCCTCGACCAGATGATCGAACACGCCCTGGGCGCGACGCAGCTGGTCGACTTGCTGCAGACGCCGGGCGGGCCTGTCGCCTCGGTAGCGACCGCCGGATTCTCGGGCCGGGTCAACCTGACCGCGAACGCGATGACCGTTCCGATGGGGTCAATGAAGTACACCGCGGCGACGCTGCGGGAATCGATCCGACTTCGGCCTGTGCCCCTGCGCATGGAGCTCGATGACGGTCGGGTGGTCGATCAGGACGTCTCGTTCGTCGCCATCGCCAACACGCGCTATTTCGGCGGCGGCATGGCAATCTGCCCCGACGCCGAGCCGGCTGACGGCCTGCTCGACATCACCGTGGTCGACCCATTGTCCGCGCCACGACTCCTGCTGTTCCTGCCCCTCGTCTACAGCGGCCGGCATGTGCGCCACCCGGCGGTCACCACCTTTCGAGCCCGCTCGGTTGCCCTGCGTTGTGGCGAAACGTTCTGGGGCGACGGCGAACCCCTCGGCTTCTCCGAAGGAACGATCGCGGTCGCGCCTCGAAGCCTTGCCATCGCTGTGGGGGGCTCGGTGCCAGGTACCGGCGCCGGGTTCTAAGGTGGCGAGGTGAGCGACGACATCCCGAGCGGTGCACCCGCCCCACAACCGCCGCAGTACCCGGGAGCGTCGACGCCGTTACCTCCGACCGAACCGGTCCCGGTGGTCGATCCCACCCTGCAGCTTCCCGTTGCTCCTCTGCAGCCCCTTACCGCCCCGCACCCTCCGTTCGCTCCGCCGATGGCACCCCCTTCGTACTCGGCTCCGGTCTACGCGCCGCCCACAGCGCCGCCGATGAGCGCGCCGCCCTACGGCACACCGGCTGCGGCCCCGGAATTCACTGTTCCCACGGCGCGGGGCGGCAACCGTGGCCGGTTCATCGTGTTGGGCGTTCTGCTGGCGAGCGTGGTCGGCCTGGCTGTCGTCGCGGCCCTTCTCGCCGGCAGGAACGATGATGACGTCGCGACAAAACCGCCGACGCCCACCTCCGCAGTCCAACCGCCGAGGTTCGACTCGACCGATTCGACGGAGGCCGACACGCCCGCCGGTGACGAGCTCCCGCGTTCTGTGGCCGATCTGGCCAGATCCACTGTGATGATCCTGCTCGTAGACGGTTCCGGCCAGCCACTCTGCTCGGGATCAGGCGCCATCGTCGAGACCGACGGGACCATCCTCACCAATGCACACGTGCTCGCCAAGGACGAGTTCTGCCCGTATGAGGCGGTACAGATCGCGGTCACCGAGGACGCGGGAACGCCACCGGAACCGCTGTATGAGGCCGATGTGCTGGCGGTCGACGATGGTCTCGATCTGGCGGTGCTGCGGGTGGCCCGACACCTCGATGGTTCTGCTTCGACGGCCCAGTTCACCCCAACCGTCATCGGTGACAGCGACACCATCGAGCTCGGCGACAGCATCCGCATCCTCGGCTATCCGGACATCGGAGGCGAGACCATTACCTTCACCGTCGGAACGGTCAGCGGGTTCACATCCTAAGCGGGGGGATGGTGAGCGTTCCTGGATCAAGACCGATGCCACCATTGCTGGCGGTAACAGCGGCGGGACCGCGGTCAACGCACGGGGAGAGCTCATTGGCATCCCGACACAGGGCGGCGCCGATGACGACAGCCCTGTCGTCGATTGTCGCCTCCTCACTGACACCAACGGCGACGGGTTCACCGATGAAGACGATCAGTGCGTGCCCTTCGGCGGCTTCCTGAACGGCATTCGGCCGGTCAACCTGGCCACCGAGCTGTTGGTCGAAGCGAGGTACGCCGAGCCAATGCCCATCGAGCCGGTCGATACTGATACCGAGACCGATTTCGATCTGAGCGAGATCTACTTCTACAACCCGTGGTTCAGCGTCGGTGTACCGACCGACGACACTTCGGCGACCACCACCTTCGTGACGACGGTTGCTGCCGGCGGTACCGAGCTGTGCTTCTGGTTCGACTGGACGGGGGTGCCCGAAGGCGTGCCCTGGGACGCCACCTGGCTGGTCGATGGTGAGCTGGTCGAGGAGTACAGCTTCTTCGACCAGACCTGGGATTCCTCAGGCGAAGGCCCGGAGTATTGGGTGTGCGCCACCAACGCGGAGGGCTTCGTCTCGGGACTCTACGAGCTGTCGTTCCAGGTGGCGGGCGAGCCGATGTTCCTCGAAGGACTCGTGGTGACCGAGGACCCGGTCGAATCGCACGTCATCACGGTCGTGAACGAGACCGACGTCGAGGGCTGCTACGTCATGGCCAATCCGGCATCGTCGAGCGAGTACGGCATTGACCTGCTGGGAATTGACGAGTACCTCGCCCCTGGGGCCTCCTTCGACCTCGAGCTGCCCGAAGGCGAGCATTCGATTGCCGTCTTCGACTGTGACAGCGAGTACCTCGGTGGCGACGATCTCTACACCGTCACCGGGCCCGCCTCGCTCTCGGCAACCGGTGGCTGACGACTCAGTCGTCTCCGGCCGGCCGTCGGTTGGCCTTGCGTTGGCTCTGACGACGTTTGTCTTCCAGGCGGCGTTTGACCGCGCCCTTTCCCGGCCGGGTCGCTCGACGAACGCGCACCGGCCGTAGGGCGTTGGCCACCCGAGCCTGCAGCCGATCGTTCGCGATCTGGCGGTTACGCGCTTGGCTGCGCGTTTCGTCGACCGTCACTCGAACCACTGGGCCCAGCGCGGTCTGTACCCTCGCTCGCTGGCTCTCGGTGAGCGCGGTCGAGGCCTCGACCTCGAAGACGACCTCAGCCCGTGTGTGTGCCCGGTTCGCGTGTTGGCCACCCGGACCGCCAGAGGGTCCGAAGCGCCAAGTCAGTTCGTGATCGGGTATCGGAGTCGTTCCGCTCATGGGTGATCCTGCCGGGGCCCACCGGGCCACCCAGCCAGTAAAGTCGGCCACAAGGGAGTCATGGTGATCTTTCTTCGATCGCCGTTCTGTGGTGGGTGGTGAGGATGTTCGAGGCCAACTCGTGGTCGCCTGGTCGGAGGCGGGCAGTCATTGGTTCGCTGGCGCTGTTGTTCGTGGCAGTCAATACGACCGTATTCGCTCTCGCTCGCGGGAGCGACCGCCAGTCGATAAACGCGTCAGGCACCCGCGTCGAGGTGCGGGGCACCACGACGGTTCCCGGTTCGACGACGTTCACCACGATCGCGCTGCAGACGCTGGCGACCACCGTCACCCTCGTGCCGTCGGTGGAGGGCGACGGCGACACCGTGCTGTCGACGCCCGTCACCGAAACCCAACCGCCAACCACCGTTCGTTCCACCAGCACGACTCGCACGACGACCACGACGACCGCGGCATCCACCGCTCCGCCGCCGCCGACGACACTCTCGCGCACCACCTCGACAACGTCGACCACCGTGACGACCGGCGAGGATGTCTAGAGGTCGCCGATCGTCCAGCAGTAATTCGCCGAGTACAGCCCGCCTCGACAGTGCCCCTTTGGGACCCAGCCGTCGGGTCAGCGCTCGGGCTCGCCCAACCGTTCGAGATCGTCTGCGAGCAGACAGACAACCTCGTCGGTGCCTGCCGTCATCTCGACACCTTCACCCAAGTCGAGCGGTGCCGGCTCGGGGAAGAGCGGTTGACCTTCGATGCGAACCGTCAGCTTCTGCGGATCGGCACCCTGGTCGATGAACTGTTGGCGGTAGGCCTGCACGAGCATGTTCTCGGTGACGGCGTACGCCTTCTGCATGCACACACTTCCACCGATGACGTTCTGGGCGTGAGCGAACGCGAGCGGCGTGAGCCCGACGTCGTCCGACACCCACGGGAACACATCGGTCAGTTTGCCGGCGAGACCCTTGCTCACCTCGACCGATGCCGCGGTGGCAACGGTGTCCACCCGCGGTCGGACGAAGATGATCGACGAACCGAGAACGATGACCTCGGTCGAGCCGTCGCGTCGATGCACGACCTGGGCCGACGAGCCTTCGACGCAGGTGTCGACGTCACCGATCGCGGTCATGGTGACGGTGTCTGTTCGGTAGACCCGGTCGAGGATGCTGTGCTCTCGGCGCCCTTCGATGGGCACCTCGGCGTAGACCCGAGCCCGGCAGTCGAGAGCGATCGGCTCGATCGAGACGATTCGTGCCGCGTCGGGGAGGAGGAGAGTGACCTCGACGTCACCGAACTCCGGCAACGGCCTCCACGGCCAGTCGAACGAGAGGGTGCCGGTCCAGGCGACGCGACCGATCAGAGCTGCTGTGGCGGCAAAGGCTCCGGCCAGAAATTTCTTCACTCGAACTCCTTGGGAGAGACCGCTTGGACGCTGGCCCTCCGGGGACAGGCTGCTCCACGGGCGTTTCAGAGCCTGCAACGGTCGCGACGATCGGAAAGTTCCGGCATGCTGAGTCGATGGCTCGCTCCGCCAACTCGCCCGCGGGGCGCCGCCCTATCGCCCTGGCAGTAGTGGTGAGTTTCTTCTTCGTCGGTGGCTGGCTCGATCGCTCGGCTGAGGGGCGGCTCGGCCTCATCGAAACCAAACGCTTGGTCGTGATCAGCGACGCCGGCCCCGTCGTCGTCCGAGCGGCTGACACGCTGACCCTCACGCATCAGGACAGCTGGCTGATCAACCCGCCGGAACTGGAGATCGTGGAGGGCGATGCCGAGACCATCGTGCGTACTCGCTGCGACGGCCCATTCCCATGCCGGTCCACGCTCACCTTGACGGTTCCGTCCGGCACCGAACTGGTGGTCGTTGCGTCGAGCGACGGCGCGCACATCGAGACCTTCGATGGTCTGGTCACCGTGTTCTCCTCCGACGATGAGGGGCTCGTCACGCTCGGTCCGATTCGCGGCACCGCCCGGGTCGTCGCTACTGGGGGCAGGGTCGAGGGGTACGGCCTCGAACTCGAGGAACTCGACGTCGAGGTCGTCGACGCTCGGGTCGACCTCCACTTCAACGAGAACCCAGTGCGCCTGCGTGTCGCGAGCGGTCGAGGGTCTACGCGTATTTCCCTGCCAGAGGGTGAGCATGAGATCGGCGTCTCGACGTCGCAGACGGTCGACATCGATGTGGCGTCGGTTCCGGGGGCCGACAGTTTGGTGAACGTGATGAGTGACGGTGATGTCCGGATCTGGACGGATGAACTCTGAGCGGTTCGTCGGGTTCAGCGGCGATACTGGGGCAGCCATGACTCCAGTAGAACGACGCACCCGCCTGTCGGAGATCTTGCTCTTCGACGACCCGACCGACGGGCTCTGGGAGATCTGTGACTCGGGTGTTGCCGAGGTGCTGGTTCCCGAGTTGCCGGCCCTTCGGCTCGAACAGGACCCGATCCATCGCCACAAGGACGTTCTCGCGCACACCATCGCGGTTGTCGCCAAGACGCGGCCCCATCTGGAGTTGCGATTGGCTGCTCTGTTCCATGACATCGGCAAGCCGCGGACTCGCTCGTTCGAGCATGGCGGTGTGACTTTCCGTCATCACGAGGCGGTCGGCGCCAAGATGACCCGCAAACGCCTTCGAGAACTCAACTACGACGAATCGGTCGTCGCCGACGTCGCCGAGTTGGTTCGGTTGTCGGGTCGTTTCAAGGGGTACGGCGAAGGATGGGGCGACGCTGCGGTGCGTCGTTACGCCCGGGACGCGGGGCATCTGCTTGGGTTACTGAATGAGCTGGTGCGAAGCGACTGCACGACCCGGAACCGGGCCAAGGAAGCGCGGCTTCAGGAACAGATCGATGAGCTCGAGGAGAGGATCGCCCAACTGGCTCAGGCCGACTTCGAAGCGGCCGAACGTCCACAGCTCGACGGGCGCGCGGTCATGGATCGCTTCGGGGTCTCCGGCGGTCCGCTGATCGGCAAGGCCCTCTCGTACCTGCTCGAACTGAAACGTTCCGAGGGTGTGCTCCCGATCGAGAAGGTCGAAGCCCGACTCGATGCGTGGTGGGTCGAACACGGTTGATGTCCGATCGGACCCCGTCCTCGATCTCGCCGTCCTCGCTGACGGCGTTCGAGGAGGCCGTCGTCGCAGTCCTCCGGTCCACCGAGCCGGGCGACGTCCTGAGCTATGGCGAGGTCGCGGCCGAAGCAGGATTCCCCGGTGCGGCCCGAGCCGTCGGCGGGGTACTCCGACGGGTCGACTCCCTGCCATGGTGGCGGGTGGTGGCCGCGAACGGGCGCTTGATTCCCCACGATCCAGCGGAACACGCTCACCGACTTCGTGCCGAAGGGGTCGAGGTGCGCGGTAATCGGGTGGTCTTGGGGCCCGGACCTCAGTCCGAGTAGTCGAAGCGATCCTGCAGCCGATGGGGGCTGCGGTGCCTCACTCTCCCGTAGTTGATGTCGAAGAGTACGTATCCTCGCGGGCGATGCCACGGTCCACCAGCTGACCCGGTACTGCGATTATGTTGGCCCCATGGCTCGTCGTTGCGCTCGTTTCGGATGTGGAGAACCTGCTGTCGCCAGCACGCTGTTCCTGAACGCGTCGAGCACCATCGAGATCATCGGCCTGGCCGATGCCACCTCGGGAATCCCGCTTTGTTCGGGACACACACGACGGTTGACCGCTCCCATTGGATGGGAACTGGTCGATCATCGCACGCCGAATCGTGTCGACCCCTGGGCGGTCGAGGTCATTGCCTCGGCAGTTGCCGACACGGCTCAGCTGTAGGCGTCGAGCGGCGGGCACGAACAGCTGAGGTGCCGGTCGCCGTACGCGTTGTCGATGCGCCCTACGGGTGGGAAGTACTTGTCGACGCCCATACCCGGAAGGGGGAACGCGCCCTGGCGCCGGCTGTACGGGCGGTCCCACTGGTCGTCCAGCAGGATCGCTGCGGTGTGGGGCGCGTGCCGAAGGGGGCTGTCCTCGATCGCGCAGGCGCCGGAGGCCACCTGATCGATCTCGGCCTTGATGGCGGCCATGGCGTCACAGAACCGATCGAGTTCGGCCCGGCTCTCGGACTCGGTCGGTTCGATCATCAAGGTGCCGGCGACGGGGAACGACATCGTGGGCGCGTGGAAGCCGCAGTCTGCGAGGCGTTTGGCAACGTCGTCGGCCGTGACGCCCGTTTCCTGGGTGATGTCCCGCAGATCGATGATGCACTCGTGGGCCACGAGCCCACCCGGTCCGGTGTAGAGCACCGGGTAGTGCTCGCTCAGTCGCTTGGCCACGTAGTTGGCCGACAGCACGGCACCCTCGGTGGCCCGGCGGAGCCCGTCGGGCCCCATCATCCGTATGTACATCCAGGAGATCGGAAGGATGCCGGCCGATCCGAACGGTGCCGATGACACCGGTCCCATGCCGTGAGGTCCGGCATCCGCGACGACCGGGTGCCCGGGGAGGAACGGTGCGAGATGCGCAGCGACGGCCACGGGCCCCACGCCGGGACCTCCGCCTCCGTGCGGGATGCAGAACGTCTTGTGCAGGTTGAGATGGCTGACGTCGGATCCGAAGGCTCCCGGCTGGGCGGCACCGACGAGAGCGTTGAGATTGGCGCCGTCGGTGTAGACCTGTCCTCCTGCTTCGTGAACGAGCTTGCAGATCTCGCCGACCGAGCGCTCGTAGACACCGTGGGTCGACGGGTAGGTGATCATAAGAGCCGACAGGTTCGACCGGTGTTCGCCGATCTTGGCGCGGAGATCATCGAGGTCGACGTCGCCCGACTCGTTGCACGCGACGACGACGACCTTCATTCCGGCAAGCACAGCGGAAGCTGCGTTGGTGCCGTGAGCCGATGAGGGGATGAGGCAGACCTCGCGATGGTGGTCACCGCGCGACAGGTGGTAGGCCCGGATGGCCAGCAGGCCGGCGTACTCGCCCTGACTTCCGGCGTTCGGCTGGAGCGAGATGGCGGCGTACCCCGTGATTTCGCAGAGGGCAGCAGCCAGCTCGTCGATGAGACGTCGGTAGCCGGTGGTCTGATCGGATGGAGCGAAGGGGTGGATCCCGGCGAACTCGGGCCATGTGATGGCCTCCATCTCGGCCGCTGCGTTCAACTTCATCGTGCAGGATCCGAGAGGGATCATGGTGCGATCGAGGGCAAGGTCGCGGTCGGCCAGACGGCGGAGCCAACGGAGCATCTCGTGCTCGGACCGATAACGGTGGAATCGTTCATCGGTGAGGAACGCCGAGGTTCGCCGGCCCGAACCAAGGGCGGGTCGGGCGAGGTCGGGAAGGACCTTGGCGTCGAGCGCGAACGCGGCCAGGTCGGTACCCGCGAACGCCGCACGCACGCCGGCCACCGTCGAGGGGGTCGATGTCTCGTCGAGTGAGATGCCGACCGTGTCGCCGTCGACCCGTCGGAGGTTGATTCCCTGGTCGGCGGCTCGGTCGACCACCGATCCAGCCGATCCCGGGGTGGAGACGGTGATGGTGTCGAAGTAGGTGTCGTTCACGACCCGGAAGCCTTGGGCTCGCAGTCCCTGGGCCAGTCGATGGGTGAGATCGTGGATTCGCTCGGCGATCGCGGTCAGACCGTCCGGCCCATGCCAGCAGGCGTAGGCCGCGGCCACGTTGGCCAGCAACGCCTGCGAGGTGCAGATGTTGGAGGTGGCCTTCTCGCGCCGGATGTGCTGCTCGCGGGTCTGGAGCGCCAAGCGGTATGCCGGGCGACCGCTCGTGTCGACCGAGACACCGACGAGCCTCCCGGGGAGCGAGCGGGCCAGGTTTTCCCGCGTTGCCATGAACCCGGCGTGCGGCCCACCGAAGCCCATCGGGACGCCGAAGCGTTGGGCCGAGCCGATGACGACGTCGGCGCCGAGCTCACCCGGCGGCGTGATCAGGGTGCAGGCGAACAGGTCGGTGGTGACCGCGACGCCGACCCGGTGCTCGTGACACGCTTCGATCAGCGCGCCGAGGTTCGAGATCAGACGCCCTCCGGTGCCGGGATGGGCGAGGAGCGCCCCGTAGACCTTCTGGGGCTCGAGGTCGGTCTCGGGATCACCGATCTGCAGCTCGATGCCCAGCGGCTGGGCTCGGGTTGCGACAACGGCCACGGTCTGCGGGTGGCAGTGGGCGTCGACGAAGAACATGTGTCGGCCGGTCTTGTCGACGCGGCGAAGCATCGTCATGGCCTCCGCCGCGGCGGTCGCCTCGTCGAGAAGGGAGGCGTTGGCCAGGTCGCACCCGGTCAGATCGGCGATCATGGTCTGGAAGACGGTCAGCATCTCGAGCCGACCCTGGCTGATCTCGGGCTGGTAGGGCGTGTAGGCGGTGTACCACGCGGGGTTCTCGATCATGTTGCGGAGGAGAACGGGCGGAGTGAAGCAATCGTTCCAGCCCATACCGAGCAGCGACGTGAACACTTGGTTGTCGTCAGCGAACGACCGAAGCTCCTCGAGGGCTTCGTGCTCGTTGAGCGCGGGCGGGAGCTGAAGGAGCCCCTCGAGATGGAGGTCGGCCGGAACAGCCGCGTCCAGCAAGGCCGAAGCGGACGGGTAGCCGAGGTCGGCCAGCATCTTGGAGAGGTCGTCGTCGGTCAGCCCCAGGTGCCGGTCGGCGAAGGTGGCGAGCGAGGGGGTCGTTGAGAAGGGCAATTCGGTCATGGGGGGCTCCGGCGGGTCAGGCAGGTCGGCGAACGTAGCGATGGGGTGCGAAAGGGAGGTCGGTGACGGCGACCATCACGTCGGAACCGCGGACATCGGCGACGAGTCGGCTTCCGGGGGTGGCGAGGGAGGCGGGCACGTAGCCCATGGCGACTGGTCGCTCCAACGTGGGACCGTAGCCACCGGACGTTACGACGCCGGATGGGGTGCCATCGCTCGCACGGAGCGGTGTGTGGTCCCGGACCGGTCGCCGACCCTCGGCCGCCAGACCGACACGCATTCGTCCGGGGCCCTCCGCCAGCTGGGCCAGAACCGGACCGGCACCGAGGAAGTCGCCCGCCTCGCGGCGGCGCTTGGGCATGGTCCACACCAAACCTGCTTCGACGGGTGTGGTCGTCTCGTCGAGATCGTTGCCGTAGAGACACAGCCCCGCTTCGAGCCGAAGGGTGTCTCGGGCACCCAGCCCACAGGGCTTGACCTCCGGCTGGGCCAGCAGCCATCGGGCGACCGTCTCGGCTCGCTCCGCGGGCAGGGCGAGCTCGAAGCCGTCCTCGCCTGTGTAGCCCGAACGCGAAACGACAGCGGCCACCTGAGATCGATCGCGGCCGCTGGGGTCGGCGAGGTCGAGTCGGGCGACTTCCAGGAAGCACAGTCCGGCCACGGCCGGTTGCAGCCGTCGTAGCGCCTCGATGGCTTTGGGGCCCTGGACCGCGACGAGTGAGACGTCGTCCCGTTCCACGAGGTCGACCCCGGCGAGCTCGGCTCGGAGATAGGGCACGTCGACGCCTCGACGGGATGCGTTGATCACCATCATGAGGTGGTCACCGAGGTTGCTGACCATGAAGTCGTCGATGATGCCGCCGGTGCGGTTGGTCAGCACCCCGTAGCGCATGCGTTCCTGGCCGAGGCTGGTGACGGCGGCCGGCGTGACGCGCTCGAGCGAGGCCGCGACGTCATCGCCGCGAAGTTCAAGGACGCCCATGTGAGAAACGTCGAAGAGACCGGCCGACGATCGGCACCAGGTGTGTTCGGCGACGACGCCTTCGTACTGGATGGGCAACTCCCAGTCGGCGAAATCGACCATGCGTCCGCCGAGCTCGAGATGAAGGTCGTGAAGGGGCGTAATCAGCGGATGGGAACGGGTTCGGTCAGCCGGGGCTTCATCAGGACAGGACACAGGGCTCCTCGAGAGGTCGACGCACCTGCCCCCTCTGTCCATGACACCTGAGAGTTTCCGAACGACCGAGGCCGCCCTTACCCCTTCGGTGGCTGCCACCCGTGGGCGCAGCGCTCTCCAGAGCGGTCAAATCCACGCGGTACCGGTGCCTGAGAGTTTCCGGGGCGGTTGCTCCTTCGGCGAGTCGGACGGACCGACCTCTCTCCCGCGTGACTGCAAGACCAAATTGTTCAATTGCCTGGTGACGCTAGCCGGTGAAGTGGCCTCCTGCGTCGACCCGTCGCCGACCAGTTCAGAGCAGCGCGTTGAGCCCGTTGTCGATCGAGTCGTTCGGTCCCGACTGCGCGACGATTCGGCTGAGCCAGGTCAACGACACGTAGTCGTCCATCACGGTTGCGGTGTCGGTACCGGGTACGAGGTTCTTCTCCGAACCCCAGTCCATCTTGACGTGGAAGGCGCTTTCGTGGCCGAGTTTCGGTTCGAGAACCGCGGTGGCGATGGAACGAGGAGGTCCCGCGGCGATCTCGGTCCACTTGAAGCCCTTGATCTCCGCGAGATCGATGTTGGGGACGTTGACCGCGTGGCCGTCGTTGTCGACGGCCCGGCCGGCCTCGACGTCCTCGATCACACCTTGGGTGACGACAGCCGCTACCTGCGCTGCGATGTCCCACTTCTGGTTGAGGAGGCTCTCCTCCCATGCTTGGCCCTCGACCCCGAATCCGGTGACCGACTGGCTCACGGCGATACCGGGGATACGACCGTTGCGTCCTGTCAACGCCGCGCCGATGGTGCCCGAGTGGTAGACCGAGCGGCCGACGTTGGCCCCCGGATTGATGCCCGAGACGATGAGGTCGGGTTGTGGGCCGAACGCACCCAACCGAGCGAACATGACGCACAAGCCTGGCGGCCCGGAGACTGCCCACGATGTCTCGACGCCCTCTATGTTGATCTTGTGCACCTCGGGGCTCATCGCCCAGATGGCGCCGATGGCCGCGCTGGCCCCGGAATACTCCTGATCGGGAGCGACGATGGTGACCTCACCAAGAGGTGCCATGGCCCGGGCAAGGATGTGGAGGCCAACCGAGCCGACTCCGTCGTCGTTCGTCACCAGGATGCGCATCGTCTGACCCTACCGAGAACCCGGCGAAGGGAGCGGCGATCGGGATCAGTTGAGTTCGAAGCGGATGCGTTTGTTGCCTTTGCCCTTGGACTCGGTCTTGGTGACCGTGAAGTGGCCGACTTCTGCCGTGGTGGGCACGTGGGTGCCGCCGTCGGCCTGCTTGTCGAGCCCGACGATGTCGACGACTCGGATCTCGGCGACCGAGGAGGGGATGAGGTTGACCTTGGTGCGGATGAGATCGGCGTCCTCCAGCGCGGCATCTCGCGGGAGGAAGGTCACGTCGATGGGGCGGGCGGCTGCGATCTCGGCATTGACGAGGGCTTCGACCTCATGGGCGAAACCCTCCGGGAGCGGGTCGAACTCGAAGTCCATACGGCCCTTGAGCGGCTCCATGTTCCCACCGGTGACGGGGACGCGGTACGTGTTCCAGATCACGCCACAGAGGATGTGCATCGCGGTATGGGTGCGCATCAGCTGATGCCGACGATCCCAGTCGATGACGCCGCTGACGGACGTGCCCGGCGAAGGTGGCTCGTTCCCTTCGAGCGTGTGCCAGATCGTCGCGCCATCCTTCGTCACGTCGACGACCGCGACCACGCCTCGGGCGGCCCACTCGAGCGTGCCCAGATCGTTGGGTTGCCCGCCCCCGGTCGCGTAGAACGCGGTGCGGTCCAAGGCGACCCTACCGCTGGCGTCGACGTCGGTGACCGTGGCGTCGAACGTCCGCAGGGTCTGGTCGGTCAGGTAGAGCTGATCGGTCATTTGAGCAGCGTGAGTGCGTTCGTCACCAACGAGACGACCTGTTGGCTGTACTGGTCGGTGTCGACCGAGTCGTCGCCCATCACGCCCTGCAGATAGCGGTTCAGTACGCCCTCGACGATGGCCGCCAGGCGCCAGTACTGGAACGCTCGGTAGTAGTCGATGTCGGCGACTTCGTAGCCGGTCTGCTGGGAGTAGCGAGCCACCAGCTCATCCCGGGTGGCGAACCCCCCGATGGTGGTGGGCGGTTGCGCCGTGGCGCCGACGGGAATCGGTTCCCCGGGCTGGGCCCAGTTGTTGAGGATGTAGCCGAGGTCGGCCAAGACGTCGCCGAGGGTGCAAAGCTCCCAGTCCAGCACGGCCTTGACCGTGCCCGTTGCGGGATCGCTCAGCATGTTCCCGAGCCGGTAGTCACCGTGCACGATGCCGGTGTATCGCTGCTCGGGTTTGGCCGCCACGAGGAGGGCGTGGGCCTCGTCCATTTCCGGGAGTTCGCGGGTCTTCGCCTTCTCCCACTGCGTGGCCCATCGCCTGAGCTGGCGATCGAGGTAGGCATCCTTGCGGCCGAGGTCTCCGAGCCCGATGGTGTCAGGATCGGCGCGGTGCAACGCGGCCAGAACGTCGATGACCGACGTGCTCAGTGTTTGACGGGTCGACGGATCGGGAAGGCTGGCGAGCGCCGTCACGTCATCGGCGACCACGACCCCGTCCACGTAGTTCATGATGTAGAACGGGGCGCCGTTGACCTCTTCGTCCTGGCACAGGCCGAGAGCCTGGGGGACCGGAACGGTCGTCCGGCCGACCCCGGAGATGATCTTGAACTCGCGACCCATGTCGTGGGCCGAGGCCAAGATGGCGCCGAGCGGTGGGCGGCGGAGGACGAACTCGGAACCGTCGGAGCCGGTGACCTTGTAGGTGAGGTTGGAGTGTCCGCCCGTGATGAAGTCGAACGCGAACGGCCCGATCGCGCCCTCGACGTTCTCGGCTAGCCATGCGCTGACCGGCGCGGTGTTGATGCCGCGCATCGGACCGGCATCGACTGCGGCCTCGTGGTCCTTCGTTTCGTCGGGGAGTGCGTTGTCCGTCACGCGGGAGAAACTAGGGCGTCTCGCCGAGACCTGCGAACCGCTCGACCGTCGCGGGCAATACTCTGTGGTCGGTGGCCCGAGACCTTCGACTTCATTGGCTCCTTGCCGGGGCCATGCTCGTCGCCGGGGCCTGCACCTCGCCGACCGGGGATGTGAGTTCATCCGGATCCTCATCCGGCGGCCCGATCGACCCCGAAGCACGGTCGGACACGCTTCCCGGCGGTCCGCCAGGTTCGGAGGCGTTGGCAGAGTTGCCGGGCCGTCTGGCCATCACGGCCACCGGCGAGCTGGTCCTGACCGACCCCACAGGCGGAAGTGCCGAGGTGATCGACTCGGCCGCGTTCGTGGCCCAGCCCACCTGGGCGCCCACCGGCGAGGCGCTGGCCTGGACCCGGGCCGATGGTGGCCATGCCGAGGTTCGGATCGCATCCGTCGAGATGATCGCCGCCGAGCCCGAGGATCGGCTCGAGTTCGTCGAGTCCATCGATCTTGATGACCGGCCGGCCATCTACCTCCAGTGGAACACCGATTCGACCCGCCTCGGTTTTCTGCAAGCCGAGGATCCTCAGACTGCGGACACGCCCGGCATCCAGCTGTCCACGGTGGTCGTCGCCGACGGGAAGGTTTCCAATCTCGTCTCCGCTGCGTCGGTCTATTTCAGCTGGGCGTTGGACGGATCGGGCGTCGCAGTTCACCAGGGATCCGACGTCGTCGTGGTCCCGCGCCTCGCCGATGCGCCACCGCTGGCCCGCTCCGAGGGTTGGTTCACCGCGCCGGCCTGGCTCACTCCGGACACACTCCTCGTGGCCACAGCCGGATCGCTAGATCGACTGGACACGGCCACCGGCGAAGCCACTTCGCTCTTGACGCTCGAGGGTGCCACCGAGTTCGTGGTCAATCGGACCCGCAGCCACGTGGCCTTCCTCCAGCCTGGCGCGGGTTACCTCACGGTTCAGGCGCCCGGCCCCGATACCGCGCCCGACGAGCAACGTGCCCTGCAGGTTCTCGACATCGCCACCGGTGACCTCGCGCTGGTCGGCCCCCGTGCCGGCGAGGCGGCCATCCCGATCGCCTTCGAGTGGAGCCCGGACGGATCGATCCTCGCGTTCTTCGCGCCATCGACCCACCGGCCCGATCTCCTGCGTTGGTACTTCTGGCAGCTGGGTCCGGGCGGGGGCCACATCGTCGGCGCGTCGACGGCGTTCACCCCGAGCGCCGTGTCGGTCCAGCAGTATTTGCCGTTCTTCGCTCAGTACGCCCAGAGCGCGACGGGCTGGGCGCCCAACAGTTCGGCCTTCGCGTTCGCCGGCTCGATCGAGGCGGTCTCGGGCATCTTCGTGCTGGGTGCCACCCCGCAATCGGTGTATGTCGGACCTGGCGACTACGTGACCTGGTCGCCGGCGAACGTGCAGGGAGCCGGCCGATCGTTCCTGTGACGGGTTCGACCGGGCGATAACGTCGCGTGAGCACCAACATCGGACGCGAGGCGCGCTCATGATCATCAGCTGTGGCGAAGCGCTCGTCGATCTTCTTCCGTACGCGGTTCTGGGCGGTGGGCCGATGAACGCTGCGGTGGCTTCGCGTCGCCTGGGCGCGCCGACGGCCTTCGTCGGCCGAGTCTCCACCGATGTCTTTGGCCAGTCGATCTGGAAGTTGCTGACCGAGAACGATGTCGACACCCGCCTCTGTGAACGAGGGGACGAGCCGACAGCGCGAGCGATCGTCGAGCACGTTCCCCACCTCGCGTTCCGCTTCGAGGGCGAAAGCACCGCTGACACCATGCTCGAGCGCGTCGCCATCGAGCGTCTGGATCCGGGACCCCACATCGTCCACGGCGGAACGCTCGGGATGTTCCGTGGCCGAACGGCCGAGGTCCTGGCGCAGTTCGTCGAGTCGACGCGCGCCGTGGTTTCGCTCGACCCGAACGTCCGGCCGGCCATCATCACCGATCGCGGTCAGTGGGAGCATTTCCACCAGCGTTGGTTGCGCCACGCTCACATCTACCGTGGATCAGAGGAAGACATCGATTGGATCTTCCCCGGCCGCCCCGCGGCCGACGTCGCAGCCGAGCTCCTCGCCGCCGGCGTCAAGGCGGTGCTGATCACCCGAGGCGCCGCCGGGGTCACAGTGCATCTCCGTGACGCCGAGTTCGTGATACCTCCCTCGTTGGTCGAGGTCATCGACACCGTTGGGGCCGGCGACACCTTCGTCGGAGCTCTGCTGTCCGGCATCTGGCATGCAGGCGTGCTCACAGCGGGAACCGGATTATCGCCCGCCGACGCACTCGACGCGCTCACCGTCGACGACTGGCGGGCGCTGACGATCCGAGCTTCGGCTGCTGCGGCCATCACCTGCTCCCGTTCGGGCGCGGACCCGCCGACAACCGTCGAACTCGAAACGTTTCTCGCGCGTTGACCGAGCCGACCGGCACTCCCCCCACTCACTCGATCAATGCTCAATCGACCAGTGCGTCGGGGTGGGCGGCGACCCACGTCGCCGCATCGACGGCCGTCTGCTCCTCGTAGCCAGGAGCCAGGTGCAGCAGGCCGACCGAACTCAGGAAGTACACCTCGAAGCCGTGGAAGCCGCGGTAGGCCAACGCGTCGCGGGCCAAGATGTCGGCGTAGGCGCGGACGGCGCGCACGTACCGGTCGGAGTGGTTGTACGCGAAGATCGCCCCGTCGAGATCGCTGAGCGCGCCGGACTGTTCCAAGTAGGCGGCCGCGCCGAGAATTGCGTCTCGATCGACCGTGGGGTCACCCTTACAGCACGCTTCCCAGGTGGACGGGAGGAACTGCATCGGGCCGACAGCGCCGGCGGTTGACAAACCTTCGATCCGACCCATTCGGGTCTCGATGAGGTTGATCGCGGCCAGCACAGTCCAGGGAACACCGGTCGATGCTTCCGCCTCCCGGTAGTAGCCGAGTAGCACCTCCGGTGGCGCAGCCTCGTCAATCCGCCAAGCCGGCAGTTGTGTGGCGAGCGAGGTGCTGGTGACGAGGGCCGAAAGGTTCTGCCGTGCGGTCCAGTTCAGCTCGACGTCGACTGCCACTTCCTCGCCGACGGTCGCCAGCACCTCGTCGGCCGACGAGGGGTTGGCGGTGAGCATCCCGTACAGCTGCTGGGCCCGACGACCCCACGCCCGCCCGGTCTCGGTGTCGACGTTGGGGTCTCGTATCGCCGTTTCGGCTTCGGTCAGTTCTGCCGCCAGGGACTCCGCCGAGGTCGGCCGAGCTCGTTCGTAGGGGTGTGTCGTCGGTGGGGCGGTCGTCGTCGGCGTCGTGGCGGTTGGCCTCGTCGTCGGCACCGACGCCGGGGGAGCGGGTGCGACCGTCGGCGGTGGCGTCCTCGCAGTGAGTTGGCCACCGGCACCGCTGCAAGCCGATGAGGCAGCGATCAGCACGACCGCGGCCAGATGTCGTTTCGTGCGTTCCGCGTGCAGGAGCACGTCGCTGAGCGGTGCCGGCTGCACTCAGTCGCCGTGGGTGGCGGCAGGACGACCCGGATCGGAGGACCAACCGGACCACGAAGCGACGTACAGGCGCAGGAGCCCGAGCCCCGCCGCCTCGACCGCCAGGAGGTTGTGGCAGGCGCTGACGCCGGATCCGCAGTAGAAGATGGCGGACTGGTCGACGCCGGCGGCCTCGAATCGTTGACGGAGCTCGTTGGGCGACTTGAACGTGCCGTCTTCTCGGAGGTTTGCAGCGAACGGCAGGTTGACGGCGCCGGGGACGTGTCCGGCCCGGGGATCGATCGGCTCGACCTCACCCCGGTACCGCTCGCCGGCTCGGCTGTCGGCCAGGACCCCGCCGGCCGCCGCGTGGCCCGCGGCTTCGTCGGCATCGACGATGGCCTCGGCCGGCCACGGGCGGACCCGACACTCGACGGCGACGGGTTGCGTCGCATCGGTGACGAGGGGGCCGTCCCACGCGCCGATGCCCCCGTCCAGGAGTGCCGCGTTCTGGCCGAGGATGCGGAGCATCCACACGAGGCGGCCGGCCACCATGCCCTGGAGGTCGTCGTAGACCACCACGGTGTCGTCGGCCGAGATGCCGGCCGCTCCCAGCCCGTCGGCGAAGGTCTCGGGCGTTGGAAGCGGGTGGCGCCCGACGACCGGGCCGGCGGGCGATGCCATCACGGTGTCCATGTCGATGAAAACAGCGCCGGGAAGGTGGCCGGCGAGATGGGCGGCCATCCCGTCGCGGCCGTCGAGGTAGTAGCGGACATCGCAGAGCACGACGTTCGCGGCGTTGGCCCGGAGCCAGTCGACCGACACGATCGGGGGGACGAGCGAGGAGGTGTCCATCGGCGGACGTTAGCAGGATGCGGAAAAGCGGGGCCCGTGGCGTGGGGTGAGTCTCGGCGGG
>JAQCHM010000282.1 GCA_027730885.1 Actinomycetota bacterium
AGGCCGAGGTACTTGACGGCCCGGGTGAAGTGGCCGGGTGCGGACGCTTGGTCGATGTCGGCCACTCTTGGTGCGGTGGTCGTCGTGGTCGGTGTGAGAAGGGCGTCGATGTGGCCGAGCGAGTGGAGGAAGGTCTGTTGATCTACCGTCCGCTGCAAGCCGGTTCTGATGTACTCGACGGCGGAGTGGTCGCGCCCGGCAAGGGCGCGGGCTCGAACGTCTTCGTCCAACGGTGCTTCGGGATCGGTGAGGAGGTGGCCGTGATGGGTGAAGGCCTCAGCCGACATCAGCACGCCGGTCGCGCGCAACATCTCGTCGAACGGCAGCGGCGACGAGTAAACGGACAGTTGGGCTCCGAGCCCGGCCAGGACGTCGAGGGCCCGGTCGTACTCGGCCAGGACGTCGGGCGAACAGGCCGCTCGCTCACGGTCGTCGATCACGCCGAGTCGCAGGCCCGAGATGCCGCGCCCAAGCGCGTCGTAGAGGCCGGTACCGCGACGCCAGTCGTCGTCGACGAGGGGTTGGGCCCGGCCCGTCAGCACGTCGAAGCAGAGGGCCGCGTCTTCGACCGTGGTAACGAGGGGGCCTGGTGTGTCGAGCGAATGGGCCAGCGGAATGATGCCATCGGTGGGGAGGACCCCCTCGGTGACCTTCAGGCCGACGATGCCGCAGAAGGCTGCGGGCAGGCGGATCGAGCCTCCGGTGTCGGTGCCGATGGCAATGGGCACCATTCGGGCCGCGACGGCTACGGCCGACCCTGAGGAGGATCCGCCGGGTGCTCGGTGGTCTTCGGCGTCCCACGGGTTGCGTGGGGTTCCCATGTGCTGGTTGGTGCCCCAGCCCCCGAAGGCGAACTCGACGGTCTTGGTCTTGCCCACCAGCACGCCGCCCGCCGCCAGCATCCGTCGGGCGATGGTCGCGGTGGTGGGCGACACCCGGTCTCGCCATGCGGCTGATCCGCCGGTGGTGACCCTTCCTTCGAGGTCGACCAGGTCCTTGAGGGCGAAGGGAATGCCTTGGAACGGCCCGATCCGGTGGCCGGACCGCAGGACCTGTTCTGCCCCGGCCGCCGCCTGTCGTGCCTCGTCGAGGTACGACGCCTGCCACGCCCCGAGCGTCGGATCGAGTCGCTCGATCGCGTCGATGCAGCAGTCGAGCGCGTCGACCGGCGATTCGGCGCCGTCGAGGTAGGCCCTGGCCAGGCTGGCGATGCTGTGGATCACGATCCGGACCCGATGCGCAACACCACCTTGCCGACGGCTTGACGATCGTCGAGCAGGCGATACGCCTCCTGGCCCTGCTCGAGATCGAGCACGTGACCGATCGGTGGTTTGATGGCGCCGCTCTCGATGAGGGGCAGCATCTCGGCGTGAATGCGGTGAGGCAGGTCGGCATCCTGGGCAACGGCTTCGCCCCAGGCCGCGCCGATGACCGAAACGTTCCGCAGCAGCAGGCGGTTGACCTTGACCTCGGGGATGGTGCCGGCCGCGAATCCGACGACGACGAGTCGCCCGAACCGGGCCAACGAGCGCAGCCCGTCGAGGAAACGGTCGCCACCGACGGGGTCGTACACGAGGTCCACCCCGCGTCCACCGGTCAGGGCCAGGACGTCGCCCTTCCACGTGTCGGAGACGACCACGACCTCGTCGGCACCGGCGGCCGACGCGACCTCGGCCTTGTCGGGTGTCGAGACCAGCCCGATGACCTGACTCGCGCCGTACCCCTTGGCAGTCTGGATCCCCGACGTGCCCACACCACCGGCCGCTCCGAGCACGAGCACCGACTCGCCCGCCTTCAGGCCGCCCCGGTGCACCATGCAGAACACTGCCGTCTGGTAGTTCAGTACCAGCGAGGCGCCCTCTTCCCAGGACAATAAGTCGGGCAGGTGGAAGACCTCGGCCGGCTTGCAGATGGTGACCTCGGCCAAGGCAGCGCGAGTCCAGGCACACACCCGCTCGCCGGGCCGGAAACCCGAATCGGCAGGAGCCGAGCGAACCACCCCGGCCAGCTCGATCCCGGGAATGAAGGGCGGATCGGGCCGGTACTGGTACAAGCCCTTGCTCTGCAAGAGATCGGGGAACGACACACCGGCGGCGACGACGTCGACCACCACGCCGGATCCGTCGTCGATCGGCTCGGGACGGTCGACGACAGCGATGCCGTCAGGGCCGGTCAGTGCTTGGACTTCCAGTGCTCTCATGGCGTGGAACGTAGCCCGCGGTCAGTCGCTTTGGGTAGGCCGCTCACCTCGGGTAGCGGGACCACACTCCGGTCTCGAAATCGTGCAGCTTGCAGGCCCTGGTCGACCGAAGGTAGCTCCCGATACTGATCGGTCGCTGGACGACATCATCGGGGAAGGTGGCAGCAATGGCTCGGGCCGCTTCGGGCAGGCGGTAGCACGGGACCCGCATGTCGACGTGGTGGGGGAGGTGGACCACGATCCGGTGGAAGACGATGTTCCATCCGGGCGGCCCCCAGAGAACGGTCGTTCCCTCCACCTGCCCTCGGAAGCGGTTCCATTCTCGATGGGGCCACCAACGGATCTCCGGGCTGATGTGGTGGACATGGACCACCCAGCCGATGGTCTGGGAGAAGAGGAGAAAGGGGACAATCACCACCTTCGCCCAGTCCCACACCCCGGAGAATCCGTTGATGGCGATCAGGGCGACGAGCCACGCCGTCGCAAAGGCGGCGACCAGCGCCTGGTCCCGTCGCATCACCCGGGCCCAACGCTCGGGCGGGGAGAATCGGACCATCTTCTCCCACCACACCGCCCGCAAGTAGTAGACGCCCGACCCCAGTGGTCCCCACTCGATCCTGTGACGGAGGCGATGCACGGTCCCGAGGTTCTCGCACTGCTCGGTGGTCAGCGGATGCCAGACGAAGTCCATGCCCTCACGTAAGGTGTGGCCGTGGTGGACCCGGTTGTGGCCGAAGACCCAGATCTCGGTGGCATGCAGCGATGGCAGCATCGTGACTCGACCGACGACGCTGTTGAGCCGATTGGAGTCGAACAATGCGTCATGGGCCGCGTCGTGACCGAGAACGAACAGCGCCGACACTGCAAGGCCGGCGAGCAACCACAACGGGACGAGGAGGAGCGGGTTGTCGGTCGAGAGCAGGCCCCACACCGCCAACCCGTAGACGAGCGCGTCCCGGATCAGCAGACCCAGGCCGCGGACCGTCGATCGTTGGTAGCAGTGGGCCGGTATCGAATCGACCACGGCTCGCAGGCCCGTAGGTTTGGTGGGCGCGCGCTCGTCGATTCCGATCACGCCCGATTCTGTTCCGGGTGACCGGGGATGCGTAGGGCCAAAGGTCCCAGCCGGGTCGCCCGGTCGACCTTCGCCCCTCAGCGAGCGTCGAAGTCGAGTTCGACCGGCTGATCGTCGACGGGGTGGGACTGGCAGGTGAGGACAAAGCCATCGGTCAACTGTGACTCGGACAAGGCGTAGTTCTTGGCCATGGTCACCCGGCCGCGGACGACCCTGGCCTTGCAGGTGGCGCACATGCCACCCTTGCAGGCGAACGGAACGTCGGCGCGGACCGAACGGGCGTAGTCGAGCAGCGATGGACCGGCGGGGTCGACCATGACCACCGAGGTCCGACCGTCGAGGGTCACCGCGACCTCGGCCAGGCCGGTTTCGTCGGGGGCGTGTTCCGGAAGCGCCTCGATGCGCTGATCGAAGAACAGTTCGTAGTGGATGCGCTCGTCCGACACCCCGGCGCCCTCGAGCTTCGCCTTGACCGTCTCGACCAGATCGAGGGGTCCACAGAGGTACCAGTCGTCGACTGCGTCTGCGGGGAGCAGGCTGTCGAGCAGCGCCTGGACCTTGGCGCCGTCGATCCGGCCCTGGAAGAGGGGGACGTCGTGGGGTTCCCGGCTGAGGACGTGCACGACCGAGAAGCGCTGGGGGAAGCGGTTCTTCAACCCTTCGATCTCGTCGAGGAACATGATCGTCTGCGAGGTCCGGTTGCCATAGACGAGCGTGAACTCGCTCTCGGGCTCGTCGGTGAGCGCGGTCGTGATCATCGACAGCACCGGGGTGATGCCCGATCCGGCAGCGATGGCAACCCGCCGCTTGGGGCCGTCGGCCGCGGGAACCAGCGTGAACTCGCCGATGGGCGCCATGACGTCGAGGGTGTCGCCCGGCGCGAGCGACGTCGTCGCCCAGGCTGAGAACACGCCGTTGGGAATGCGCTTGACCGCGATTCGTGGGTCGGCGCCTACGGGGCTGCAGATCGAGTACGAGCGCCGCACTTCGTCACCACCGATGTCGGCCTTGAGCACCAGGTGTTGGCCGGGCTGGTGTCGGAACTGCTCCCGGAGCTCTTCGGGGACGTCGAAGGTGATGGCGACCGAGTCGTCGGTCGGGGCGTCGATGCGGCGGATGGTAAGGGTGTGGAAGTCGGTGGACATGAGCTCAGATCTCCTTGAAGTGGTCGAACGGCTCGAGACAGGCGGCGCAGGTGTAGAGGGCCTTGCACGCCGTGGAACCGAACCTGCTGACCAACCGAGTGTCGGTGGCGTCACAACGAGGACAGGGCGGATTGGCACGGCGTCCCAGCGCGACCGGAACCGGGCCTTGGTCGGGGGTGGCATCGCCTCGCGGGGGAGCGATGCCCGCGGCCTTCAGCTTGGCCCGGCCGCTCGGGCTCATCCAGGTGCTGGACCACGCCGGAGTGAAGGTGCGTTCGACCCGGACGGGAGCGAAGCCTTCGGCGTCGAGGACCGATCGGATGCGACCCTCGATGAACTCGACGGCCGTGCATCCCGAATACGTCGGGGTGACGCGCACGACCAGCTGTCCGTCGTCGTCCACCGCGACCGAGCGCACGATGCCAAGCTCACCGATGGTGAGCGGTGGAAGTTCAGGATCGGGTACCGACTCGACCAGGTCCCGGGCCCGATCGAGGG
>JAQCHM010000283.1 GCA_027730885.1 Actinomycetota bacterium
GACCCGAGCCGGGTCTCGATGATCCAGATCGCCGAACCGAGCCGGGACCACGTCGAGGCGTACGTCAGCCTGCGCGAGCGCGTCGAGCGGCTGGTCGGCGAGATCAACGGGGACTTCGGCCGGGTCGGGCTTCCCGTCGTGCACTACATCCACCGCACCCAGTCCTTCGCCGAGCTGCTGGCCATGTACCGTGCTGCCGACGTCATGCTGGTCACCCCATTCCGCGACGGAATGAACCTGGTGGCCAAGGAGTATGTTGCCTCCCGGCACGAGGAGACCGGTGCACTGGTGCTGTCGGAGTTCGCCGGTGCGGCCCATCAACTGAAAGAAGCGCTGCTCGTGAACCCCTTCGACATCGATGGCGTGAAGAATGCCATCGTGGCGGCCGCGGCGATGACGCCCGCCGAGGCGCAGCGACGCATGCGTTCGATGCGCCGCTCGGTCGCACGTCACGACGCAGCAGGTTGGGCCACGAGTTTCATCTCAACCTTGCGAGCGAACGGGTCGCCCACCTGGTAACTCAGTTCAGTTGGTCGAGGGTTTCGAAGAATCGGGGGAAGGTTTTGGAGACGCAACCCGGGTCGGCGATCTCGATGCCCGGATGGACAAGGCCGAGCAGCGCGAAACTCATCGCCATCCGGTGATCGTCATAGGTCGCCACCACTCCGGCGCGGGGGACCCCCGGATGAATGGTCATTCCGTCGACCTCCTCCTCGGCCCGGATCCCCAACCTCGTCAGCTCCCGCACCACGGCCCCGATGCGATCGGTCTCCTTGCGGCGGATGAAGCCGATACCGGTGATGCGGGTCACCGAGTCGGCGAAGGTGGCCACGACCGCGAGTGTCTGTGCCGTGTCGGAGATGTCGGTCATGTCCACGTCGATTCCGTGCAAGGCTCCGGCGCCAAGTACCTCGGTGCTGTCGGCTCCCCTCACGACCTCCGCACCCATGGCCTCGAGCACGTCGACGAAGCGGAGGTCTCCCTGGACCGTGTCGCGGCCCAGGCCGGGGACACGAATACGACCACCGCTGATCGCGGCCGCTCCGAAAAAGTACGAGGCAGCCGACGCATCAGGCTCGATCACCACGTCGGCCGCCCGGTAGCCCGTCGGGTGGACGACGAAGCGGTCCAGTCCTTCGTCGTGATCGATCCGGGCCCCGAAGGACCGCATGGTCGACAACGTCAGCTCGACATAGGGCCGCGACACCAGTTCGCCCACGACCTCGATGACAACGGGCCGCTCGGCACACGGAGCGCTGAGCAGCAGGCCGGACAAGAACTGGCTGGATACCGAACCCGGGATCTGCACCGTTCCTCCACGGAACGAACCGCCGTGAACGGTGATGGGGAGCACGCTTCCCGAAGTCTGCACGCCGAGCTGGGAGAGCGCGGCGACCAGGTCCTCGAACGGGCGGGCCCGTAGCTGCTCATGCCCGTCGAGCACGTAGGTACCAGAGCCGAGAGCGAGGAGAGGCAGGACGAAACGACTGGTCGTTCCCGACTGGCGAACGTCGAGTCGTGCCGGGCCGGGCGGCAGCACCCCACCGGTGCCCTGCACCGAGATCGCGGCGTGTTCGACGTCGACTGCGACCCCGACGCCCAGGTCGCTCAACGCTCCCACCATCGCCTCGGTGTCGTCGGCGAAAAGCGTGCCCTCGAGCCTGCTCGCACCCGAGGCGAGCGCGGCACAGATCAGGGCCCGATTGGTGTGACTCTTGGAACCGGGAACCCGCACCGAGCTGTCGGGCGGCTGCCGGAGCGGTCGGACCGGGCGAGGCGTGTGGAGGTCAGAGGCCATACCGGCATGGTGCCACGATGGCCCCGCTTTCACTCGCCCCGGGATGCGGGGACCGAGCGATGAACGATGTCATCGCGTAGTCGATCGAGCGCAGACTCGAAGTAGGCGAGGAGCCGGTCGACGTCGGCGAGCTGGGCCCGTCGTCGGGCGAGCTCGTCACGCTCGATGGACCGATCGGCCAACCTGACGCGAAGCTCGGCGACCTCCTCGATGAACGACGCGAGCCGTCGGCTCGGATCGGTCCAGTGCGCCGGTTCCCGAGGTCGCTCCATCGACGCTCGGATGGCGGCGAGCTCGTGTTCGGTCGACGCCAGCTCACCCGCAAGGATGCGCGACTCCTCGATCACCTGATCGAGTTCCGTCTTGCGTCGATCGAGTTCGCTGCGGACCCCGGCGAGCTGGCCTTTGAGCTCCGCCACCACGGCTACGTCGACCGTTCCCAGTTCGGCACTCATCTCCGCCGCTCGCGTGTCCAACTTCATCCCGGCCAGCTGTCCGACTCGGCGATCGAGTTCGATCGGCTCGTCCAGGTACCGGGCGCGGTAGGGATCGGGGCGGTGGAGTACGTCACGGGCAAGGGCGCTGCGGAAGTCGTGCGGGGCGATACCGGCTCGGGCCGCCACGCCGTCGAGCAGGCTGCGCTCGGCCCGTAACGCCCGCTGCAGCTCGAGCGCCCGGCCGCTGATGGCCCGACGGTCGGCCTCGGCCGCTTCGACGCGGCCGTTCGCAGCGGCCAGCCTCGACTCGGTCCGCTCATGGAGCTCCTGCTTCACCGAGCCGCGCTTGAACAGCCAGGCGATACCGAACCCGAGCACGGCGCCGGCGACCAGAACGATCAGATCGGTTGTCTCCAAGGGATCCTCCACAGATCTCCGGCCGGCCCTGCCCTCGCCGACGGCCCGCGCCGTTGGCAAGAGTGACCGTATCGCCCCCGATCAGCCACCGATAGTGGTCGCCCGTGGCGATCAGACGAAGTGAACCCTCGTGCCGACGACGTCGACCGCGGTGCCGGCGAGCGCTCGGTCGGCCGCGCGCACGTCGAACCCGCCGACGCCCTCTCCCCGACCGTCGATGACCGGAACGAACCGGACGGCCGCGTCGTCGAGTTCGATGACACGACCGCCATCGTTGGAGCGAACGGGCCGGTCGAGGACCGCCGACCAGCGGGCAGCCATCGCGTCTGGATCTTCGGCCTGGATCTCGACCGCCGCGAAGCCCGTCACCACCGACCGATCCTGATGATCACGCCACTCGGGTCCGGCCCAGGTCCACTCCGCAGGGTCGTCGGTCTGATCGATCGAGACCACGGCGCCACCGATGTCCTTGGGATGCAAGTGGAGCCCCAGGATCCCCTCGTCGACCGCCTCGTACACCACTCGGATGCCGAGGTCGGCGAAGCGCCGCCGGCACCCCACCAAGTCGTCGGTCTGCACCAGCACCATGTAGCCGCCATCGCCGCCCCGCTTGACGAGTTGACGACCGGCAGTCGTGCCCTCCTGCGTGGGCGAGACGATCTCGAGGAACTGGTCGCCGACAGGGAACAACGCATTGTGAAGGCCGAAGACCCCCACACCGGGATCACGGAAGCACCGACGCACGCCCAACGCGGCCGTGACCTCGTCCTCGGCCGAGGCCAGGTCAGTGGCGACGAGGGCAATCTGTCTCAAGCGAAGCATCCGGCGATTGTACGCTCGTCCGGCTACCCCACGTCCACGGCCGATTGTGGCAAGCTTTGCCCCATGCGCAGCCATCAAATCGATTATCAGGTATTCGGCGACGATCTCCAGTTCGTCGAGATCGAACTCGATCCCGACGAGACCGTAATTGCCGAAGCCGGCACCATGATGTACGTCGAACAGGGCATCAACTTCGAGGCCAAGCTGGGCGACGGCACCACCCCCGACGCCGGTTTCTGGGGCAAGGCCAAACAGGTCGGCAAGCGGGCGATCACCGGCGAGTCGCTGTTCATCACCCACTTCACCAACCAGGGCCAGGCAAAGCAGAAGGTGGCGTTCGCTGCGCCCTATCCCGGCAAGATCGTCCCCGTCGACCTCGCCCAGGCGGGAGGACGGCTGCTCTGCCAGAAGGACGCGTTCCTCGCCGCGGCGATGGGCACGACCATCAGCATCAACTTCAGCGGCAAGATCGGCCGTGGCCTCTTCGGCGGCGAAGGGTTCATCCTGCAGGACATCCAGGGTGACGGGCTCATGTTCATGCACGCAGGCGGCGCCATCATCCCGAAGTACCTGAACAACGAGACGCTGCGCGTCGACACCGGATGCCTGGTCGCGTTCCAGCCCCAGATCAACTACGACATCCAACGATCCGGCAGCCTCAAGTCCATGGTGTTCGGCGGCGAGGGCCTGTTCCTCGCCACCCTCCAAGGGACCGGATGGGTGTGGTTGCAGTCGCTGCCCTTCAGCCGACTGGCCGAGCGAGTCCTCGCCAACCTCGCGCCCGGCAGCTCCAACGACAGCGGCTCGGTCCTCGGTCCGCTCTCCAACCTGTTCGAGGGTCGGTGACCGACGTCGACCTCGGCTTCGATTGTCCACGCTGTGGCTCGGCCGTCGACGAGCGCTTCTACGGTCCGTGCGCCTCGTGCCGAGTGCAACTGCGTTCGACCATGGGAAACGAGCCGTCGAAGCTCGACGCCGCCGAGTACGAACCGAAGATGAACGTCACCCCGAACGCCGTCGCCCTCAAGGATTGACGGGCGGGCTCACGCGGCGAGCGAGCGCTTCATCCAATCCTCGATCAGCCACCCGGCGATGGACATGCCACCCTTGGGCACGGGGGGAAGGTTGTCAGGTCGATACCAACCGGCCTCGATGATCTCGTTCTCCTGGATCGTGATCTCACCGCTGGCGTAGGTGGCCTGGAACCCGATCATCATCGAGTGGGGGAACGGCCACGGTTGGCTGCCGAAGTACCGGATGTCGGTGACCTCGATGCCGACCTCCTCGCGAACCTCGCGAGCGACACACTGCTCGAGGCTCTCGCCCGGCTCGACGAACCCGGCGAGAGCGCTGAAGAACCGACCGGGGAACTGGGCGCCCCAGGCGAGGAGAGCCTCGGTACCCCCTCCGGGCGTTTCACGCTCGATGAGC
>JAQCHM010000284.1 GCA_027730885.1 Actinomycetota bacterium
CGAGCGGGTGAAACCTATTCGATCGTCGGTTTCACCGGCCCCCATGTTCCCGAGTGGGAACGACGCAAGCGCGGCGCGTGCTCGGCGATCTTCGATCGATCCGGCCGATTGATGGCCCGCTCGGACTCACTCTGGGTCGCTCTCGACTGAGGCCTCCGGCTAAAGTCGCCCCGGCAGTTCCGAAACACAGACAGTCCCAATACAGACAGTCCCAAACACAGACAGTCCGAATGACAGCAGGAGTAGGCAGCATGGGTTCACTGGACGGGCGGGTCGCCATCATCACCGGAGCCGGGCGTGGCATAGGGCGCGAGCATGCGCTGCTGATGGCGTCCGAAGGGGCCAAGATCGTCGTCAACGATCTCGGCGGCGCGATCGACGGCAGCGGGTCCGACCTGTCGCCGGCCGAAGAGGTGGTCGAGGAGATTAGGGCCATGGGGGGCGAGGCCATCGCCAACGGCGCCAACGTCACCGACTGGGAAGGCGTCCAGGGCATGATCAACGCGGCGGTCGAGGCCTTCGGCGATCTGCACATCCTGATCAACAACGCCGGCATTCTCCGTGACCGGGTCGTCATCAACATGACCGAGGCCGAGTGGGACGCCGTCATCGCGGTGCACATGAAGGGTCATTTCGTGCCGACCCGATGGGCCGCGGCCTACTGGCGGGAGCAATCCAAGGCCGGCAAGGAAGTCAACGCCGCCATCGTCAACACCGCTTCCGGGGCGATGCTGGGCAACCTGGGCCAGTACAACTACGCGGGGGCCAAAGCCGGTATCGCGTCCATGTCGTTGGTTGCCGCCGGTGAGCTCGCCCGGTACGGCGTTCGGGTCAACTGCCTGGCCCCGTTGGCCCGTACCCGGCTCACGTTGCAGACCCCGGGGATGGAAGAGCTCATTGCCCCACCGGAGGACGGCGCCCAGTTCGACCTGTGGGACCCGGCCAACATCTCGCCGCTCGTGGCCTACCTCTCGACCGCCGACTGTCCCTTCACGGGCGGGGTCTTCCACGTTGGCGGCAACGAGGTCGGCCTGTACGGCGGCTGGTCGCTCGACCGGGGGAAGGACGTCATCGCGACCGACGGCCGCTGGACGGTTGCCGGGCTCCAGGAAAAGGCCCCTCGGCTGCTCGACGGTCGCGCCAACCTGGCCTCGGTGGTCACCAGTATCGGTGACACCATGAAGGGCTTCGGCAAGCTCCCTCCGAGCTGAGCCTCGCCCGTGCCGCCATCAGACGCTACACAGGCCGGCGCTGACCAGACGTTCGACCAGCGATTGAGCGCGGTGCTGGCTCGTGTCGTCGACGGGTTCGTTCGGCTGATCGACGCCGAGCGACTCTCCGGCGGCGCGAGCCAGGAGACCTACCGGATCGTCGTCGAGACCGACGCCGGTCAGCGGCTGTTGGCCATGCGTCGAGCAGCGGGTGGAGAGAGCGCGCCGCAACCCGACGACACCCGGCCCGGCCTGCCGGTCGAGGCACTCCTCATGCAGGTCGCGGGCCGCGCCGGGGTACCCGAGCCGACGATTCACCATGTGCTCGAGGTCGAGGACGGACTCGGTCTCGGATTCATCATGGAGTGGCTCGACGGCATCACCCTCGGCGCCCGGGTGCTGAAGGCCCCCGAGCTCGATGCCGTCCGTCCGCGCCTCGCGTATCAATGTGGTCAGGCCCTGGCCCGCATCCACGCCATCGACCCTGCGGCCAGTGGACTCGACCAGCATCTGACCGTCATGCCCACCGCTGACTTCGTGCACCAGATGTGGGACCGCTACCGAGCGTTCGACACCCCACAACCCATGGTGGATTTCACGGCGCGCTGGCTGCTCGAACACCTGCCGCCGGACAGCGAGCCCCGTCTGGTCCACAACGACTTCCGCAACGGCAACATCATGTTCTCCGACGAGGGCATCGTCGCCGTCCTCGATTGGGAAGTCGCTCACCTCGGCGATCCCATCCGGGACATCGGCTGGATCTGCACCAACTCGTGGCGCTTCGGTCGACGCGACCTTCCCGTCGGCGGATTCGGCGAGCTGGCCGACCTGCTTGCCGGCTACGAGGCCGAGTCGGGCGTGGCCGTCGATCCCGAACATGTCCGCTTCTGGGAAGTGTTCGGCTCGTACTGGTGGGCGGTCGGCTGCCTGAGTATGGCGGACCGTTGGCGCACCGGCCCGGACCAGACGGTCGAACGTCCCGGGATCGCCCGTCGTTCGTCGGAGTGCCAGGTCGACTGCGTGAACCTCATCATTCCCGGTCCGGTAGAGCTGGTGGCCGAACAGCAGTCGCTCAGCTCGATGGAGATGCCGTCGATCGACGAACTGATCATCAGCGTTCGCAACTTTCTCCGCGAAGACGTCCGTGAGGTCACCCAGGGCCGCAACAACTTCATGGCCCTCGTCGCTTCGAACTCGCTCGACATCGTGCTGCGGGAACTTCACCTCGGCCCTGCGCACGTTGCGGGCGAGCACGCACGCTTGGCGGCCCTCCTGGCCGGCCACCTGCTGGCGGATGGATCAAGGGCAGGTCCCGACAGTTCGCTGGATCAGTTGCGGCGCGCCCTGAGCGCCGGCCTGCAGGACGGCTCGATCCCCCTCGACCTGCCCGGGCTGTCCGACCATCTGCGTGCCACGGTCGTGAACCAGGTGGCGATCGATCAGCCTCGTTATTCCGGATTCCTGGCGGCCATCGAGACGCTTCCCGATTCGTGATGCCTCACCTGCGCCGACCGGCCGGAGGGTCTGACCGGCTAGGGTGACGCCATGACGGCGTACACCTCCCCGGAGCACCATCCGGCTTTCGAGGAATACTGCGAGACGATTTACGAGCTGGCCGAGGACGGCTTGAAGGTCATCCAGGCCCGCATCGCCGAGCGCCTCTCGGTTTCTCGGCCTGCGGTCTCGGAGATGATTCGTCGCATGACCGAGGAGGGGCTGGTCAGCACCGATCACGGTCAGATCGCGCTGACCGAGACGGGCCGATCGCTTGCGAACACGATGGTGCGGCGCCATCGTCTGGCCGAGCGGTTCCTCACCGATCTGCTGGGACTGTCGTGGGCCGAGGCCCATCACGAGGCCGGCAAGTGGGAGCACGTCATCAGTCCTGTCGTCGAGGCGGCCATCGTCACGCGGCTCGACAACCCGACCACGTGTCCGCACGGCAACCCCATTCCTGGCTCTACCTACGTGGAACCTGACCTGATCACGTTGGCTTCGGTAGCGGTCGGCGATCGGGTGCTGGTGAACCGTATTCCCGAAGAACTCGAGTTCGAGCCGGGGCTTCTCGAGTACCTCGAGGAGAACCATCTTCTCCCAGGGGCAAGCGCGATGGTGGTGCGGATGTCGCCCGACGGCACGATCACGGTCGATGTCGACAGTCGAGTGGTCGGCCTCAGCGCGTTCACGGCATCGCGGATCCTGGTCACCGCCGCACCCGTCACGGTCTAAATTCATGATCGACCTCCGGAGCGACACGGTCACCAGACCCACCTACGCCATGCGGGCCGCCATGGCGTCCGCGTCGGTCGGCGACGACGTCTTCGCCGACGACCCGACGGTCAACGAGCTGCAGCGACGGGCCGCCGAACTGCTCGGTTTCGAGGCGGCGATGTTCGCGACCAGCGGCACGCAGGCCAACCTCTGCGCTCTGCTCAGCCACTGCCAACGGGGCGACGAGTACCTCGTCGGCCAGAGCGCACACACCTATCGCTACGAAGCCGGCGGCGCGGCGGTCCTCGGCGGCATCGTTCCCCAGCCGGTCGAGTCACGCCCGGACGGCACCTTCGATCTCGATCTGCTTTTCGGCTACATCAAGCCCAACGATTCGCATTTCGCTCAGACCCGACTACTCACGCTCGAGAACACCAAGGACGGGATGCCCCTGCCACCCGAGTACGTGGCCGACGCGCAAGCTCGGGCACGAGATGCCGGACTCAGGTTGCATCTCGATGGCGCTCGTCTCTGGAATGCCGCGGTCGCGGGAGCGGTCGAGCCGGCCCGCATCGCGGCCGGCTTTGACTCGGTCTCGGTGTGCCTGTCGAAGGGGCTCGGGGCGCCGGCGGGTTCGCTCCTCGTCGGCTCCTCCGCGTTCATCCAAGAGGCACGACGATGGCGAAAGATGTTGGGCGGCGGCATGCGCCAGACCGGCATCCTGGCCGCGGCGGGGCTGCTGGCGCTCGAACATCACCGCCATCGGCTGGCCGATGACCACGCCAACGCCACTCGGCTGGCCGAGGGACTGGCCCGAATCGCGCCCCTCGAAGTCGCCGGATGCAACACCAACATGGTCTTCGTGAAGCTCAACACCGACCCGGCGACGTTCGGCCGGGCGCTGGCCGCAGAGGACGTCGCGGTGTTGGCCAATCCGGTCACCCGGTTCGTTACCCACCTCGACGTGACCGCCGACGACATCGATCACGTCGTCGCCGTGGTCAGCGCGGTCCTCGGTGATGATCCGGACGGCCCTCGGGTGGCATAGCCGCATCGGCCGCATTGGGCGCGGCGAGCGTCACCGAACCCCGCAAGCTGTAGTGGTCACTCAGATGGAACGCACGGCCGTCGACCTCGACGGGTTCTCGGTCGATCTGGACGCCGGTGACCTTCACACCAGGCGACGCGAACCAGCGGGTGAAGTGGGCCGTGAAGGCATGACCGTCGCGGCGGAAGTGGTTACGTTTGCTGTCCCACGTCGGGTGTCGGGGACGAGCACCTCGGAGGTCAGCGTCGGCCAGGGCCGCCTCCTCGGCAACACGGGTGTTCGTGTCGCCGACGATCAGAATGGTTGGCGTCGGGCTCGCCTCGACTATCCGGGCGAACTGCTCCAACCGCTCCCCAACAGCGGCCGGCCCCGGTGCCAGGTGCACGTTGGCAACCGTGAGCCCGTCTAGACATAGTCATGGTAGAAAAATAGTA
>JAQCHM010000285.1 GCA_027730885.1 Actinomycetota bacterium
TGACCGACGGTCACCACGATCCGCTCGCCGCCGACCATGTCCTTGAGCTGGTCGGAAGTTCCCTGAGCGATCGACCGGCCGTGGTCGATGACCACGATCTGGTCGGCCAGCTGATCGGCTTCGTCGAGGTATTGAGTGGTGAGCAGCAACGTCGAGCCCTGCTCGACCAGCTCGGTGATGATGGACCAGAGCTCGATCCGGCTGCGGGGGTCGAGGCCGGTGGTTGGTTCGTCGAGGAAGAGCACGGGCGGCTCGGCGACCAAGGCACCAGCCAGATCGAGCCGACGGCGCATGCCGCCCGAGTAGGTCTTCACCGGTCGGTCCGCGGCATCGCTGAGGCTGAACCGCTCGAGCAAGTCTCTGGCCCGGGTGCGGGACCGGGATCGCCCCATCCGGTAGAGGCGCCCGATCATGTCGAGGTTCTCGAAACCGGTGAGGGCCTCGTCCACTGCCGCGTACTGGCCGGACAAGCCGATCAGGCGCCGTACTTCCGCCGGTTGACGTACGACATCGGCGCCCGCCACGGTGGCCGTGCCCGCGTCAGGGATGAGGAGGGTCGTGAGGATCGATACTGCTGTGGTCTTACCCGCCCCGTTTGGCCCGAGGAGTCCCAGCACGGTGCCCTGGGGTACGTCCAGATCGAGGCCATCGAGGGCCAGCACGGAACCGAATCGTTTGGTGAGCCCGCGGGCTTCGATGACGTTGACCATACCTGTCCAGTCAAGCAGAGCGGTGTGACACTGTTGGCTAGGTTTCAGTCCCCGCCGGAGTCCCCGCTCAGAGACCAGCGAAGTCCGTCGGCAGCCCGAGGCGGGCCCGGCCGAGCACTTCATTGAGACGGGGAGCGACCATCGCGTGCTGGGTCGCTACGTGCACGTCCCGAAAATGTCGTTGGAGTGGGTTGTCGAGGTAGACCGCCGATCCTCCGGCTCCGTGATAGCAGCGATCGACGGCGTAAGCAGCCCGCTCTGTAGCGTTGACCGCAGCCAGGCGTAGCAAGACCTTCGCGGAATCGCCGACCGTGCCCTGTTCGGTGGCGGCCCAGGCATCGGCGATCGCCTGGTCGAGGAAGGCCCGGCCCGATCGCCACGCGGCCTCAGCCAGTGCGACCTCGGCCTGGATGACCTGACGTTCTGCCAACGTCCTGGAACTCATCGACGGTTTCTTGACCGTGGCCAATTCGACGAAGTCGTCGACGGCACGCCGTGCGATGCCCAGCGTCACCGCGGCAACGCCGACCGCCAACGCGCCGAAAAACGGGAACCGGTAGAGGGTTCGATCGATGCGGGGCCCGTAGGCCATGTCGGCCCACCGACCGTCGGGGACCAGGGCATCGGTCACCGCGTAGTCCGTGCTTCCCGTGCCCTTCAAACCGGCAACGCGCCACGTGTCGAGCAGCTCGACCTGATCCCGGGCAAAGAAGACGAACGGTGCGCGCAGTTGGCGCCCCTCGCCGTCGAGGTAGACGGGGTCCTTGGGGGGACGGACTCCACCACCGATCCAGTCGCAGTTGTAGCTACCACTCCCCCACGGCCACTGCCCGGTCACGGTGATCCCCCTCTCGACCGACGTCGCTTGACCCATAGAACCGGCGAACCCGCCGAGTGTGACGCCTGCGGAGCCGAACAACGGCTCGATCCAGGGCTCGGGAACGTAGCCGCTGAGCAGCGAGGTGGTGCACGAGATCATGGCGCACCACCCGAGCGACGCCTCGTGGTAGCCGAGCCGCTCGACCGCGTCGACGTAGTCGGCGACGGCCAATTCGGCGCCTCCGACCTCCGCGGGAGCGAACCCGCGGGTGATACCCGTCGACGCCAGTCCAGCGGCAACATCCGGAGGTAGCCGGGCCGCATCGTCGATCTCGTCCGCTCGTCCGCCCGTCTTCGGGCCCAGGGCCTCGATGGCGGTGACCATCCCGTATGCATCCGTCCGAGTCATACCGACACAGTACGAGACACGAACGCATCCGGAGTGTGTCCGCCGGCTTGACGCCCAATTTCGAGCGAACGTTGGCACTGTCCTCTCATGGCGCGTGACCGGCCGTCGAAGCTGGGGGATGGTTCCCCCCGACGGCGTCGGCAGTGAGTCTGACGAGAACCTCAGTGCCGATGCCGTCGGCGCATCCAAGCTCGATGAGCTGAACAAGGCGTTGTGGTCATACCGACGCGGGATGGATCGCATCGAGTTCCTCCTGGGGACCCAGCTGCTGTTCAGCGGAGCAGGGCGCGACGACCGCCTTTCGGTGATCGCTGACCTGATGGACGAGACGGCGATGACCATTGGGTCCCTCGCACGCCAGCGCGACATCATGCTGAAAGCCGGTTGGATGCAGCCCCCATCCTTGGAGCAGGCCGCCGACTGGTCCGGCGAGCCGTGGTCGACGCTCCTGCGCGGTCACCATGAGTGGCTAGTGGCCAGCGTCGGATGGGTTCACCGACTGGTCGAACAGTGTCTGACAACGATGGGGGCCACGGCCCATCTTGCTCAGCAGCTCGCCGATCTGGTTGCGAACGCGTCCGACTACGACGACAACGACTGACGAGGCGCACGGTGTTTCCCGCCGACCCTGACGACGAGCTCAGTCGCCTCTGGCAGCACCTGTTGGTGGCCGCGACCAGCCGCGAGCGGGCCCGTTCGGCCAGCCTCGACGTCCAAGCGTCGGTCGTTCAGTCCATCGAATCCTCCTTCGACCCCCTCGGCATCGGGAGCACCGCCGACCGCCTGACCCGCTTGTGGAACCGGTTCGACGAACTCACCACTCGGCCCGCCGACGAAGCACTACGGCAATGCATACTCGACGACGCCGAGGCCCTTACTGCCGTCGTTCGGCGCGACGGAGCAACGGTTCAGAAGGCCCGGGAGCACGAGCTGGCTCGCCTCCGCCAACGCATCGCTCGCATCAACCGTCTCGTCGACGAGCGAAGGGCCGGAACAGCGAAGAAGGCAGCGGCAGAGCGTCTCGACCTCGATCTCGCTCGCCTCATCGCCGTCGATCTCTCTGGGTCGGACGATGCTCGAACCCTCCTCTGTTTCGAGCACCCATCGGTTCTGGAGGGCGCCCCCCTATCGGTGCGCGCCCCCGACACGGAACGAGGGGGTGGGTTCGGACCGGAGCGGACTCCGATCAGCGTGCAATAAGGCGATGGCGCGGAAGTGGTGCTGATCGGGGGCGCCGCGCACGGGAGCATCGTGGTACTGAACGAGACCTTGCCCGCATTGGCGTCATGGCTCAGGCGCCTCACGCAAGTCATCGTCGAATCGACCGATCAACTGCACCAATCTGGTGTCGGTCTGGACAGCTCGACCAACGTTGCCTTCTTCGAGCCTGACGGCCTCACACCGCCAACCTTCCGCCTTGCGTCAGGCATCGCCGGGCGGGGCCGTCGGCTGGCCGCGGCCGAGCCGACCCAGGCCAGAGGGCAGACACCAGTCCGAGCAACGCTCGATGCCAGCGTCGCGATGGCCCTCGCCCGACTCGGCTCACAGATCAACGGTCCGTGGACCGTGCTCGTCGAAGGTATCACGGACCTCGGGGTCCAAGTCGCCGAGCTCGACGCAAAGGCCGACGCGGCTCGGGTCGCGCTTCGCCGAGTCGAACGGACTCGTCAGGACGGGTCGGCGACGACCCTCAACCGGAAGCTGGCCGATCTGCTCGCGACCCAAGAGGCATTGGATGCGGCCGCAAGAATGGACGCAACCATCAGCGGCGTCGTCGACAGCGTCGAAGTCAGCACGGGGCTTGACCCTGCGTGAGAAGCCACCAAGGGACTCCGCTCGATGAATAGCATCCATCCGCTCACTGAACGAGGACAGCGTCCGTCCGATGCCCCGAATCGGACGCCCGTGCTGCTGCGCCTTCTCCGGGATCATCGCAGACTCGAACAGCACCAGAGGAATCTCGGCCACGCGCGGCGATGGGTCGAGGCCACCGACGTCGCGCTGCATCGCGCCCAACTGCACATCGACACGGTCCTCGGCTCGCTGAACCGATCGTCGGATCATGGTGACTCGGAGTTGGAGAGCACGACGACCTCGCTGCGCGCCGTCATGAACGCCGGGATCGACCAGCGGCTGCTGTTCGCCGGGACGGCCATCGCCGCGGTTGCATTCGACGACCAGGGCGTCTATCAGGGCAACGATCTTCCGGTCCTCCACCAGTTGACGGACGACATCGTCGTTCCGTTTGGATTCACCGGCAGTCAGGTCTTCCTGGCGGACAGCTCTCGGCCGGCCAACACCCTTCTCACCACGCTCAGCGAACTCCGGGCCTGCCCGGAGGCGGGAGACCCGGAGTTGGCCCACCGTCGCAGCCAGTTGGCGCAGGAGACAGGCCAGATCGGCGAGAAGGTGCGCAGAGCGGTCGAACAACTCCAGCGCCAGCGCAATCGGCTCGCCGATCTCGACGCATCCACGAGTGAAGCCATGGTCGCCGTGTACTCGCAATGGATCGAGGCGCACGGTCGGATCGATGCAGACGACGTGAACGACAGGACCAGCGAAGCCAGCGTGGATGCGACACTCCAGGCGACGGACCGGGCTCTGGCCAACTCGATGGCCGAGTTCTTCGGCTACCCGCCGGGCTCGTCGACCCGGTCGAGGTGGACGAGCTAGCGTCGCATCATGTGTCGCAACATCACTCCCCTGAGGGGCCTCGAACCGGTGGCAACCGAAGACGAGATCCGCGCCGCCGCACTGCAGTTCGTGCGGAAGATCGGCGCTCTATCGTCGGTGAGTGCCGCCAAACAAGTCGCAGTAGACCGGGCAGTCGAAAGGATCTCCATGGCGACACGGGTGCTGCTCGCCGAGCTCCCGGAACGTAGGACTCCGCCGACCGTTCTCCCGCCGATGCGTCGCCGAGCCGGCT
>JAQCHM010000286.1 GCA_027730885.1 Actinomycetota bacterium
CCTACGAGCCCCCGCCCTATACCCCTCCGCCGCACGAACCGCCTCCGCTTGAACCAGTGGCCTTCGAGCGGCCGGCGGCCCCGCCATCATCTCCGGGTGGCCCCGACTGGGCTGTGCCCGTCAAAGGAGCGAAGGTCCCCGACCCGTTCGGCACCCCTCCTCCGCCACCGATCGACGAGGCCGACCCCACCCGAGCCTGGCCGACGTTCGAGTCCCCGCCCCCGCCACCTCCCGCTGTCTAACCCAGCACCCAGCGGTCCCCCGACGACTCCGCCTGACGGAACCGCTCCGTCCCGTGCCGGACTGCAGTCCGTAAGGCGGATTCCGGCTCCCCGCCCAGTCCTCTGACCTGCTCGACGACGGCGAGCAGGTAGAGGCCAACCTCCAGCTCGGAGGCCCCGGCCGACACCCCGGCGGACAGCGCCCCCGACACCCACGCCGGATCCGCGGCGCGCCCCGATCGTTCAGCCTTGCGCAACACCTTGTCGGCCAGGCTCAGAGCGGGAAGCCCAGGAGGCAGACCGTCCATCGCCGACGCCCGACCTTTCTCGTCCCGCTTACGCGCTTCCCAGGCAACGACGAGATCGGCCGTCTCGGGCGTCGGCTCGCCGCCGAACACGTGAGGGTGGCGGTCGACCAATTTGTCGTGCAGCGTCCTGGCGACGTCGGCAACGGTGAATTGCCCCGCTTCGGACGCCAGTTCGGCGTGGAACAGCACCTGAAACCAGAGATCGCCGAGCTCCTCCTCGAGCAGGGCGTAGTCGTCACCGTCGGGCTCTGCGCCCGAGGCCTCGGTCGCCGCCATGTGGTCGAGAGCCTCGAGCACCTCGTAGGTCTCCTCGAGCAGATGGGATCGAAGGCTCGCGTGCGTCTGGACCTGATCCCAGGGGCAATCGACGCGCAGGCGTCGCATCAGCTCGACCGATCGCTGTAGCTCCATGGCAACCGGGGCGTGCACTTCGGGCAGGAACAGCGAGGTCAGATGGTCCGGCTCGATCGCTCGGTCGAGATCGGGCCAACCGATCTCGACAATCGACTCCTCGGGAGTGCCCAGTGCCTGTAGCACGATGACCCGCTGCTCCGGCCCGGCATCGATGGCCAGCTTGATGTCCGACAACACCCACGGGGCGTGGGCATGGGCCACCAGCAATGGACCTCGCTCACCCGCTGCGTCACGCGAGAAGGTGTGACCGTCGATGAGGCGCACCGAGGCCTCGACGGGGTCGATGGCCAACCGAGCCCAGGCCGCGTCGAGGAAGGAGACAGCAGGCAGGACGTCCACCTCGAGATCGCCGGCCGAGTCGGCTGCCCGATCGAGCAGGTGGCGTACCGAACGCTCGAGGACCAACGGCGAGCCGGGTACCGCATAGACAACCTCGCCGAGCTGCTCGGCGGCTTGCACGAGGGCGTCGGCTATCGAGCGGTAGACCGAAGGCAGATCTGCGCCGCGGTCGTAGATCTCGTCGAAGGTCTGCGCCCCGGCCGCCAACGACGCGGTCGGGTGTCGCTCCGTGCGAAGGAAGACCCGCCGCCCGCTGTGCAAGGTCTCGGCGGTCGCCGCCGTCACATCGCCGTACGCCCCCGGACCCAGACCACAGACGAGAATCCGGGCGGCCCCCGACGTCACGGCGTGGGAACAACCTGACCGTTCGACCACGACCCGATGGCCTCGTCGACTTCGATGGTGGCCCCGGTGAGCTCGTTCTGGAGAGCGGCCTGAGCGGCGGCTTCGCCGTTCACCTCCGACCCGGTCACGAGGATGAGGTGGAAGCCGAACTGACTCTCGACCGGATCGGTGACCTCGCCAACCTCAGCCGCCGACATCGCCGCACTGAACTCGGGAACCCATGTGTCCGGCGACTGGCAGCCCAGTTCACCACCGGCTGCGCCGCTGCCCGGATCGGTGGAGTGCTCTTGGGCGAGGGTGGCGAAGTCTGCGCCGTCATCGAGTTCGGCCTTGAGGGACAGGGCCTCTTCCTCGGTGTCGACCAGGATGTGGCTCACGCAGGGGAACTCGGTCCCGAGCACCGTGCCGAGACCGTCGATGCCCGCCCTGATGTTCACCATCAGCGCGAAGTAGTCGCCCAGATCCTCGGAGACCGCCTGCGCGGTGGCCTCCGCGTCGGCATCGCCCTGGGCCTCGAATCCGGCGGCCAGGTCGGACAGCACCGAGGCCGCGGCATCCTCGGCATCGACATCGGTGATGCTGCCCCCTGCGACCTCGTAGGCATGCTCGATGATTCGATCGCCGATCATCTGGGTCAGCACGTCGGCCTCGAACGACTCGGGGATCTGCCCACCGAACGCGAGAGCCACGAACTCATCCGACCCGAGGATGCCTTGGGCCGCAGCGGCCAGTTCGCCGTTGGTGACGTCGTTCGTCGTGCCGTCGACGAAGGTGACGGCCGCGGCGACCTGGGTGCCGTCCTCGGCCGTGATCGAGTCGGTGTCCGAAGACGCATCTTCCCGGCTCACCCCGCAGGCGGCGGCCACGAGGAGCAGCGCCAGGCACGCGAGGAAGAGCCGGGAAGTGCGAAAGAATGAAGTCACCCGGACAGGCTAGAGGACTATGCCACTTCCCAGGTGGCACCGGAGCGGAGAAGCTCGGCCAGGTCACCGGGGCCCTTCTTCTCGTTGGCGGCCAACAACTGGTTGGTGACGGCCTCCGCGTACTCCTGCGTCTGCACCTCGCGGAACACGCCGAAGGCAGTCGGTGACACTCGATCGTTCGACAATTGCGCGAGGGCAAAGGCGACCGAAGGGTTCGGGTTGTGCGCGTCGTGCACCGCGATGGCCGCCTCGCCGACGTCGGCGACCTCGACCGCTCGAGCGACGCCGTGCTCGAACACGATGCCGCGTTGGTTGTCGGCACCGAAGCGAATCTGCTCGCCGTGGACGAGGTTGATCATCTTCTCGGCACGGGCGTCGCGCTTGATGATCCCGTCGAACGCGCCGTCGTTGAAGACGTTGCAGTTCTGATAGATCTCGACGAACGCCGCGCCCTTGTGCACGTGGGCTCGACGGAAGACGTCCATCATGTGGTTGCGGTCGAGGTCGTGGGTGCGGGCGATGAACGTCGCACCGGCACCGGCAGCGACCGAAAGGGTGTTGAACGGCGCATCGACCGACCCCATCGGCGTCGACTTGGTGACCTTGCCGACCTCACTGGTGGGTGAGTACTGACCCTTGGTCAACCCGTAGATCTGATTGTTGAACATCAGGATCTTCAGGTTGACGTTGCGGCGCAGCGCATGGATGAGGTGGTTGCCGCCGATCGACAGCATGTCGCCGTCGCCGCCGACCACCCAGATGTGCAGGTCCGGACGGGCCATCGCCAGACCGGCTGACCAGCAAGGTTCAACGCCGTGGATGCTGTGCAGTCCGTAGGTGGACATGTAGTACGGGAAACGGGCGGCGCAGCCGATTCCCGAGACGAACACAGTTTCCTCGCGCTTCACGTCGAGGTCGGTGTGCAGGAACTGCATGGCGGCGAGGATGCCGTAGTCGCCGCAGCCGGGGCACCAGCGAACCTCTTGGTCCGAGGTCCAGTAGCCACGTTGGGTGGGGTCCAGGGTGACGTCGGTCATCAGTTCGCTCCGTTCGTTCCAGCGCCGTTGTTCGTGTTGCCCACCTGGGCCGTGACTGCGTTGACAATTTCGGCGCCGGTGAAGGGCAAGCCCGTCACCTTCGTGATCGGCTTCGCGTCGATCAGGAATTCAGCCCGCAGCACCTTGATGAGCTGACCCATGTTGAGTTCGGGCACCATGACGTGGTCGTAACCCTGGACCATCTCGGCCAGCTTCGTGGGAAGCGGGTTGAGATGGGTGAGGTGGACGTGATCGACGGTGTGGCCCTCATCCCGCAGACGCTCGACCGCAGCGGTGATCGAGCCGTGGGTGGAGCCCCAGCCGATGAGCAGGATGTCGGCGTCACCAACGGTGTTGAGCAGCGGATCGGGGAAGTCGGAGGCCATACCGTCGAGCTTCGCCTGACGAATATCGGTCATGAGACCGTGGTTGAACGGCGTGTAGTTGACGTTGCCGGTGACGTCGGCCCGCTCGAGACCGCCGACGCGGTGTTCGAGGCCGGGGGTACCGGGCACGGCCCATGGTCGGGCGAGGGTCTCCTCATCGCGCTTGTAGGGGTGGTAGACCGGGTTGCCGGCCCCATCGGTGTCGTTGTGGGTGGTCGTGAACTCGACGCTGATGTCGGGCAGTGTGCTCACGTCGGGCAGCTTCCACGGCTCAGCACCGTTGGCGAGGTAGCCGTCGCTGAGCAGGATGACCGGCGTGCGGTACTTGAGTGCGATGCGAGAGGCCTCGATGGCCATGTGGAAGCAGTGCGACGGGCTGTACGCCGCGACGACCGGCAGCGGCGACTCGCCGTGACGGCCGTAGAGGGCCAGCATCAGGTCGGAAGCTTCGGTCTTGGTCGGCAATCCGGTGGACGGACCACCGCGTTGGATGTCGATGATGACCATCGGTAGCTCGATGGCCGCGGCCAAGCTGATGGTCTCACCCTTCAGCGACACGCCGGGGCCCGAAGTGGTGGTGTAGGCGAGATGGCCGCCGAAGGCGGCGCCGAGCGCCGAGCCGGCGCCCGCGATCTCGTCCTCGGCCTGGAAGGTGCGGACTCCGAAGTTCTTGTGGTTCGACAACTCGTGGAGGATGTCGGAGGCGGGCGTGATGGGGTAGCTGCCGAGGAAGATCGGGAGCTTGGCCAACTGACCGGCAGCGACCATGCCCCACGCCATCGCGATGTTGCCGGTGATGTTGGTGTACGTGCCGGACTCCTGGGGAGCCGAGTGGATCACGTACTGGTTCCCGGACATCTCGGCGG
>JAQCHM010000287.1 GCA_027730885.1 Actinomycetota bacterium
TTCGTACCTTGGCCACGGTGGCTTGGGCAACGGGGGGACAACCTACGAAGGATCAGTCTGCCTGTGCGCAGGCTGCGTCGCTGGGTCGGGACTGGTGGCCCTGTGGACCGACGGCAGTCACGGTAACGCACGGGCGTTCACCGTCGGCAACCGAGAACGTTGCCGTCGGCTCGTCGACCTCGAGGATGCTCGCCGGGGCACCGGACCCACCATTGGACCCACCATCGATCCGCTCGACCTGGTACCGGGCGGCGTCGGCCGTCGCCGACCATGTGACCGTCACCGACCGTTCACCATCTCCCTCTGATTCGCCCACCGAGACCGAGACACCCGTCGGGGTGTCAGGAACGGAGAAGTACGGGTCGTCCTCTCCCGAGGACAGCGCACCGGATTCGAATCCCGTCGAACGTGTTTCGCCGCCGGCGTCGTGTCGGCCAAAGGGGTCGAGCCGATGATCCAAGCCCTGCCAACCCTCCCCCGCCCCGATCCCTTCGTCGACGACACCACCTACCTCGACCGGCGGGCCACGACCCTTCGGGGATGGGACCCCGAGCGATTGGCGCAGGTCTTTCGCGGCGCGGCCGGCGCCGACTTTCCGCCACGTACCGCGATTCGAGAGCTGACCATGCCCGCGCTCATCCTGGCCTGGACCGGCGATCCGACCCATCCGGTGTCGACCGCGCAAGAGCTGGCCGAGCTACTGCCTTCGGCCACGCTGCACCTGGCAACCAGCACAGCGGACCTGGCAGCGTGGACCGATCACCTCGTCGGTTTCCTCGACGGTCGCCGCTGACCTGCACCTGAATCGAACCCGAATGGAGTCCCGGCAATGCCCAAGTATCTCGTGATGGTGATGAGCAATCCCCGAGATGGCCAGGAGGACGAGTTCAACGACTGGTACGAGCACACGCACCTCGACGAGGTGCTGGCCACCACCAACTTCTCCTCAGCCCAGCGCTTCGTCCTCGACGAGGCCAAGGGCGCACCGTCGGCCCACAAGTACCTGGCCCTCTACGAGACCGAGGCCGACTCGGTCGAGGCGGTCGTCGCCGACCTCGAGGCGCGGCGGGACGAACGCCAGCAGTCGACGTCCATCAATCGACGAGACGCCGCCCTGTGGGTGTTCAGTCCCACCGGCGATCGTCACGTCGTCGAGGGTGGTCAGCGCAAGTAGACCCGCAGCCCGACCAGCGACACCTCGTCGTCGCTGACGTAGCAGCCCCGGGCGTGGGCTCCGGCCAACACCGCCTCGCGGTCGTTGGTGATGACGTCGATTCCGCCGAGGCCCTCTCCCCGGCCATCGGTCTCGGGCACGAAACGAATGACCGCGTTCTCGAGCGGGAGAACTGGGTGGCCGTCGGCGTCGGTGGTGAGGTCGACCTCGGCAATCTCGGACCATCGGGCCGAAAGCCGGTCGGGGTCGGGGCTCTGGAGTTCAGCGGCGGAGATGCCGCCCACCTGGGCGGTGCGAACGTAGGGCTCCCAGTTCTTGCCGGCCGGGAACCATGCACCCCCGGGGTCGTTGCCGCCGGCGCCGGTCATCTGATCCATCTCGAAGAAGGTGCCGCCGGTGTCGGCGGGGTGCAACTGCATCCCGTCATGGCCGTGCTCCGGAGACTGCATGTCGAAGGCGATGCGGATACCAAGTTCGGCTGCCCGGGCCCGGCGCCGGGGAGCGTCATTGACCTGGGTGATGACCATGTACCCGGTGTCGCCACCACCGCGCCGGTTGGCGTAGCGGCTACCGGCGGTGTTCTCGGCAATCGGGGTGACCACTTCGAGGAACTGGGTTCCGATGGGCCACAGCGTGTTCTTCAGGCCGAACTGTTTCACGCCGGGGTCGGTGAAACAGGCTTCGGCCCCCAGCACGCTTCCGATGTCGAGACCGGCCCGGTGCAGGTCGGCGGCTACGACGGCAATCTGACGAAGGCGAATCCACGGCTTTTTCATCAACGGCATGGACCGCACACTAGGTCGGCGGATGCACCACCACCACCGGTATCGGGAACGACCGCTGGACCCGGCTGGGCAGGTCGAGCTTGAGCCACCGTGACACGCCCGGTTGAGCCGTCGAGATGATGATCTCGTCGAAGCTCGATCGGCCCATGACCTGGGTGATCGCCGCGAATGGATCCGGTCGACCGATCTCGCTGGTGATCATGGCTCGGAAGTCACTGAGACGATCGATGAACGTATCGAGTCGCTCGACCGCGCGCTCCCGGTCCTGGGCCTGTGCTTCCTGCAGACCGACCAGGTCGACCGACGAGTAGCCCGAGACGGGGTCGCCGACCAGCGCCCGAAGGCGCTGGGTGTCCCTTGATGGGCTGGACGGAACCAGGATGTGGAATTCCGAGGGTCCGGCCTTCACCCGATCGGCGACCAACGCGGGCACCAACTCTCCGGCCAGGGTCTCGTTGGCCACGATGAGGTACCGCTTCACCTGGACGTCGGGTTCGCCCTCGATCTCGCTCGGCCTTGCCCGGTCGATCTGGAAGGCGATCTCGAGCTTCACCCGGTACTTGGCCACCTGTCCATCGCGCAGGACCGTGTCCATCTCCATCACGCGAGCGAAGCCGAGGTTCTGAATGGTCTTGCACGCCTCGGCGACCGCTCGCTGGGCCGCGTCCTCCCACGAGACCGAGCTGGTGGCGACGAGGCGGATGACCTTGTACGTGTGTTCGGTGCGGGCCGTCTCCCGGTTCGTCGGTGCCCTGCCGGTCACCGCATCGGCGCTACTCATCGAATCCTTCGTAGACGGCGTTCTCGTGTTTGAAGGACAGACGGACCTTGGTGCGGTAGAGGGTGATTCGTCCGTCCTCCACCACGACGTCCTGTTCGATCACTCGCGCGATGCGCAGGTCGCGAAGGGTTCGTGCCGCTTCGGTGACTGCATTCGATGTCGCCTGCTCCCAGGATTCGGCGCTGGTGCCGATCAGTTCGATGACGTTGTAGACACTCTCGGTCACGGTGCAGTCTCCTCGTAAGCCGGTTGGTCTGCCTCATCAAATCACAGAAACGGGCCCGCGTCTTGGGCGGGCACCAGATCGCGTCGCGCGATACGTTTTGGCCCATGTCCGAAACTGCTTCTCCTGCCGAACCCGTGCTGACCGAACGCCGGGGTCACGTGCTGCTCATCTCGCTCAACCGGCCCGACGCCATGAACGCGGTCAACCTTGATCTGGCCAACGCGTTGGCCGCCGCGCTCGACATGCTCGACGCTGACGACGATCTGCGAGTCGGTGTACTGACCGGCAACGGCCGGGGCTTCAGCGCGGGTATGGACCTCAAGGCCTTCGTTGCGGGCGGTATGCCGAACGTGCCGGGCCGCGGTTTCGCCGGCATCACCGAGCGTGCTGCCCGCAAGCCGCTCATCGCAGCCATCGAAGGGTTCGCGTTGGCCGGTGGCCTCGAGATCGCGCTGTCGTGCGACCTCCTGGTGGCAGGAGAGGGTGCCAAGCTCGGTATTCCCGAGGTGACCGTTGGCCTCTTCGCCGGAGCCGGTGCGGTGTTCCGCCTCGCAAATCACCTTCCCCAGGCGATCGCCATGGAACTCGCCCTCACCGGCGCCCCCATGCCGGCCGAACGGGCTGCCCAGCTCGGCATCGTCAACCGGGTCGCACCCAAGGGCGAAGCGGTCACCGTCGCCCTCGAACTGGCCGAGCAGATCGCCAAGAACGCCCCGCTCGGCGTGATGGCGTCCAAGCAGATCATCAAGGACTCGGTCGGCCTCACCGACGCCGAAGGCTGGGCCCTGCAACAGCCCCTCATCGACTCGGTGTTCTCGTCTTCCGACGCAACCGAGGGCGCCACCGCCTTCGCCGAGAAGCGCCCGCCGGCCTGGACCGGCCGGTAGGTCACTCTTCTTCCTCTTCCCCGTTGCGGCGGTCCCAGAAGTGTTCCCCTCGTTCGGCCAGCTCGACCTTGAAGCGCTCGGTGTCGGCGCCCAGGGTCGGGGCCGGGTGGGTGATGCGCATCGGGCTGGCGGTGAACCGGATGGGCGCGCCCGGATAGAGAATCGTTCGGTCGATCTGCGGTTGGTACACCGGGGTCGGGAAGCCGCGCTCGACGAAATGCGGATCCGACATCACCTCGTCGGGTGACCAGACGACGCCGCACGCGATGCCCCGCTTCTGGAACCCGAGGAACGTCTCGTGGGCCGACAGCTTGGACGCGATGAAGTGCATCGCCTCGCGACCGGCCTGGAAGATCTCCCCGACCAGTGGGTCTTCGGCGATGAGCTGGAGCGACAGGTACTCGTAGCCGGCCCCCAGCTCGACGAGCGCGGTGAGCTCGAAGTCGTCCTCGTACCCCAGCTCGCGGATCCAGCCCAGCAGCGACTGGAACTCGGCCGGGCGTCGAGGCGGCACGCCGGTGTTGAGGAAGCGGCCGTCGGCGCATCGCACCTGGGTCGGCTCCGACGGCGACGGCGTGGCGTGGCGGCCGGTCTGGCGCTGCACGGTCTGCTGGGCGGCCAACCAGCCGTAGCTGGCGAACTCGGTGGTCACATTGGCAGCGGCGTTCATGCTGACGTCGATGAACTGCCCCCCGTGGCGCCGACGGGCCAGCAGGGCCGTCATGGTCGACATGACCGCGAAGTGGGCTGCCATACGGATGCCCTGATTGCCTCGGCCGCGCACCGGAGGCAGCGAGTGGTCGTCGTAGCCGCACGACCACATCGGTCCACCCCGGGCCAGGATCGTCAGGTCCGTCACCGGATCGTTCCCTCCCGATCGGCCGAACGGTGTGATGGAGACGTGGATGATGTCGGGGTGATCGATCACCAGATCGTCGTAGTCGAGCCCGAGCGCATCGAGCCGACCTGGAGGTTCC
>JAQCHM010000288.1 GCA_027730885.1 Actinomycetota bacterium
CTGCGGTGTACACCGAGCCCCCGCCCACCATCGACACACGGTCGAGTTTGGCGTCGGTGATCGCCATGAACTTGGGGTTGGCGATGAACATCAAGATGACGGGTGCCTGGGCCAGATTGGCGGCCAGGTGGTCTCCGGCGGCCAACGTGCGGTCCAGTTTGTCCTTGTCCGCGCCGAGCGGGAGCGTCTGGAGCCGGGCTCGGTTGGCGGCGGTGTAGTTGTGCCATTCGGGCTCGTAGATCGCTTGGAGCTTGGCCTTGCGTTCGGGACTTCGAACCACGATCACCCGCCAGGGTTGGACGTTGCCTCCGGTCGGAGCCCAGCACGCCGCTTGGAGGACCCGCTCGATGACGTCCTGGGGCACGGGATCGGGCCGCAGTCGCCGAACGGCGCGCAAGGTGCTCATCGCTTCATAGAGTTCGGTCATCGACGGACTGTAACGCAGACGGGCAGGGCAGTTCTCACGCCGAGGCCTGGCCGGGCAGATCCTTGAGTCCCCAGGCCGAGCGCGACAGCCAGGCACCAAACAGGACGATGACGGTCATGGCACCCGTACACGCGAGGTACGCCACCTGCCTGCCCCACTCCTCGTAGACGAAGCCGGCGGCGAAGGCCGCCACGCCTCCGGTGAGTGTCTGGGCTCCCCCCAGCAGCCCGTGCGCGCCCGCCTGCCGTTCGGGCGGAGCGACCATACCGGCGGCCACACTGGTGCTGCTGACGGTCAAACCGTCGTTGATGGAATGGCACAAGGCGACCGCGACCATCAAGATGCCGCTCGGCATGAAGCCGTAGAGGCTCATGAAACCGGCGCCCGCGAGCAAACCGAAGGTCCCGACCCGGAACGGGCCGACTCTCTGGGCCATCCGGCCGCCGCGCGCGGCCAGGAACAGCATCGGCAGGGCAAAGACGGTGATCCCGATGTTGGCGACGAGGTCGGATGCTCCGATCTCGTCGAGGACAAGGGCCCACAGCGAATCGAAGACACCGATCATGACGAAGACCGCGGTCGCCATGACCACCGCACCGGCGAAGGGACGATCGGACAACAGGTCGAAGGCGAACCGTTCCCGAGGCGCGTCGCTGGTCTCCTCGACCCGGAGGCGGGCCGCGAGACCCCCGGCCAAGATGCTGAGCGCGGCGATGAAGAGGAACGGCGAACGAAGGCCGAGGAGCGGCACGAGCAGAGCCGAGACGAGCGGCCCGATGGCGAAGCCGGTGACGTCGGCCGCCAGCAGCTTGCCGAGACTGTCGCCGATGCTGTCGCGGTTGGCGAGGATGACGATGCACCGCATCGCCGGGTTGGCCATCCCGATGCCGAGACCCATGATGAGGCGACCGACGAGCAGGGCCGGCAACGACTCGCCGAAGCCCATCAGCACCAGACCGAGGGCGTTGACCGCCAAGCCCAGATAGACGAGGAGTCGGGCGTGCCCGCGGTCGGCGAGGGAAGCGATCGTGACCTGTCCGAGGAACGAGGTGAGGAAGCCGATGCCGACCACGACACCGAGGCCTTTCTCGCTGATTCCGTAGGTGTTGTGGTAGTCGTCGAGGACGGTGAAGATCACACCGTAACCACACGCCAGGAGTCCGCTGAGGAAGCAGAACGTCCAGACGACCTCGCGGGCCTGACGTTGCCTGGCGAGGTCGGTCACCCGGGAAGGCTAGCGGTGGTGCTGCGCCGGTGGGTTGGTGCTTCTGGAGCCGTGATCAGGGAACGAACGGCCGGTAGTAGTTCTCGGCCCCGAACCCTCGAACCTCGCTGAGCCAATCGCTGTCGTAGGGCCAGGCGTCGGGATCGTCTTCGGCTGGGCCCTGCCAGAAGCGGGACAGGGGGCCATCGACCGAGGCCTCGAGTGACCACGCCTGCCGCTTGTAGGAGAAGTTGTCCGGCACCAGCCGATGGGCCTCGCGGAAGTGGGGGACGGCCGACGCATGGTCACCGACCTGTTCGAGGTGGGCTGCCAACTCGAAATGGGCCTGTCCTCGGGCCGCGTCGGCGTTGCGAGGCTCGGACCGCTCGACCACCTGGTCGGGGCTCAGCGCGTAGCGACTCGAACTCCCGTTCGCGAGCCAGTCCCTCAGGGCGGCCGCGTAGGCCGCGGGGTCGGTCTGGAATTTCGCCGACTCGGCGAAGATGTCCATCATGTGTTGTGGCAGTTCGCCGGGCCCGGCGGCGGGGCGTGCGGCCCGTCCGGGGGCCGGCGACGTCTCGGCCGGACGGACGATCATGCCTTCCTCGTCGATCCACACCCCGTTCGGGATGTTGGTGACCCCGAAACGCTCGGCCACCACGTGATGGGTGTCGATCAAGGACGGGTGCGACGGCGCGGCGGCCTCGATGAATGGCCGACAGGCGTCGACCCCGACGGTGTCGATGCCCACGGTGACGATCTCGAGGCCGAGCGGGTGGAGTTCGGTGCGCAGTTCCTGCCACACGGGCAGGTCACGAGCGCAGCCTCAATACGGCGCCCAGGCGACCAGCAGCACCTTCTGACCTCGGAGCGAGGACAAGCGGAACAGGTTGCCATCGAGGTCGGGGAGTTCGAGCTCCGGCGCCTCGGCGCTGACCAACGTGCGGTCGTTACCCGACCACGGGCCGAGCGACCAGAGCCCGAGGGCCTCGTCGTGGACCAGCGGAAGACCCATCTGTGCGGCGAGGTCGGCGACGTCGACCGTCGGGGCGTTCGCATCCTGGTTCCGCAGCGGGATGCAGACCTCACCTCGGCATGCACCCTCGGGCTTGATTTGCCACCCGGTTCCGGCTTCGAATGCGGCCCGGGAGATGGCCAGATGGTCGAGAATCATGGGCGGACGTTAGCCCAAGGCGTCGAGGAACGATGGGTCGGCGATCGCCCGAAGCGCCTGGGCCCGTTGGCGGAGCGACCGGCCCCACAGCTCGGCCACGCCGTGTTCGGTCACCACGGTGTCGACCAGATAGCGGGGCACGGTGACGGTTGCGCCCGCCGCGAGTCGTCGAACGATGCGCGAGGTCTTGCCGCCCGCTGCGGTGGACGGCAGCGCGATGATCGATCTGGATCCCGGCGACTGGGACACGGCGATGGCGTAGTCGGGTTGTCCGCCGGGGCCCGACAGGAGTCGGTCGCCTGCCATTTCGGCGTTCACCGATCCGTCGAGAGCGATCTCGATGGCCGAGTTGATGGCGACCAGGCCGGTCATCTGTCTGAGGACCTCGGATCCATGGGTGAGTGTCGCGGGGAGCATCAGGATCTCGGCGTTGCGATGCATGAAGTCGAACAGGGGTCGGGTGCCGAGGCCGACTCCGACCGTGATCTTGCCCGGCCACAGGGGCTTGGTGGATCCGTCGACCGCCCCACTCGAGTACAGAGTGACAGCCGAATCGCCCAGCATCCCGCTGTGGATGCCGAGGTGCTTTCGGTCCGAAAGAGAACCGAGCACGGCTTCGGGCAGCGCTCCGATGCCGAATTGGAGGATCGAGCCGTCGGGGATGAGGTCGACGACGAGCGTTGCGATCTTCCGGGTCGTGTCGTCGATGAAGGGCGGCGGCATCTCGACGAGCGGATGATCGCCATCGACGAAGAAGTCGATCTCGTCGCGTTCGATCTCGCCGGCACCGAAGGTATAGGGCATCTGGGGGTTGACCTGCGCGATCACCAGCGGTGCCTGAGCGATGATCTCGATCGGGGTGGCGACCCCGACGCCGAGGCTGAAGCGGCCGTCAGGACCCGGAAGGCTGACGTGGATGACCGCGACGTCGATCGGAATCGGTCCATCGCGGGCAAGGAGGTCGCCCCACTGGCGGAGGCTCGACGGCATGACGTCCATCGCTCCTGCTTCGGCCATGGAGGCAGTGGCGCGGCTGGGTTGCAGGCTCAGCAGCCGGAAGGGTTCGTTTGGATGGTCGAACAACGGGACGGGCTCGACGAGGTACTCCGTCACCACTTCGAGTGCGGTCCACCGATGGCGTTCGTCGACCATGGCCTGCAGGACCAAGAGGGGCACACCGGAACCCGACGTGAAGTACACCCGAGCGTTGTCGGCGATTGCGTCGAGCGCGGTGGCCATCGGGACTGCCGCTCCGGCTCGGCCGCGAACCTGGGGGCGTGGGATGGATGATCGGTCGGCAGAGCCAGAGGTCATCGCGAGAGTTTGCCCCCAACGGCGGCACCGTGGGTAGCTCGCCGAACTCGTTCTCATGCGGGAGTTAGATGCCGAGACCGTGCCCGCCTCAGCGATCGAAAGCTTCTCCGCCGGGAGTCTCGGAGGTGAGTCCTCGTCCCCCCGTCGATCCCTCTGGGTCCGCCGCGCCATGGAAACCTTGTTGACGCCATGCCTCGTAGACCACGACGGCGACAGCATTGGCCAGGTTGAGGCTGCGATTGCCGGGCCGCATCGGTAGGCGCAGGAGCCGATCGCTAGAGAACCCTTCCAGGTCAGTGGGGGACAAGCCTGAACGTTCGGCTCCGAAGACGAAAACGTCGTCGGGGCCGAAGGTGGGCTCGTCGAATCGGCGACGAGCCGAAGAGGAGAAGGCGAAGGGAACCCCGGTTCCCATGCGCCCAAGATCGCCGAGCAGGCCGCCGAGACCGGGGTGGACGTGAACGGCGGTCAGCTCGTGGTAGTCGAGGCCGCCGCGGCGCAACAGGCGATCGTCGAGGGTGAAGCCGAGAGGTTGGATCAGGTGGAGCGTCGCGCCCACATTGGCGCAGAGCCGGATGATGTTGCCCGTGTTGGGCGCGATCTCGGGTCGAACCAACACGACGTGCACAAGTCCAGTGTGCTCTAGCAGGATGCGGAAAAGCGGGGCCCGTGGCGTGG
>JAQCHM010000289.1 GCA_027730885.1 Actinomycetota bacterium
CTCGCTCTCGACCTGGAGGTCCCAGGCGTCGCACTCGGTCCGCTGCGGTCGCCAGACACCGCTGCGGTACGGATGATCGTCGTCGACCGGAAGTCCCGACTCGAAGACTTGCTTCACCTCGATCTTCATGGCTGCCGCTTTCGTCCGTTGCTGCGCTCTCGGTCAGGTGTCCACCAGGGACTCTAGTTCGATGCCGCCTTCGTCATCCTCCACCAGCCGCCATCCGAACATCTCGGCCAGGGCCGCCCTGCCCTCCTCAGGTCCGCTCGCGAGGATCGAATCACCCTCGCGAATCTCGACGTGGCGTCGGGGCCGGTACCAGTAGCGACCCTCCCGCTCGATGGCCAAGACGGTGTAGCCCGGTTCGATCGGCAACTCGATTTCGCCGAGGGTTTGGCCGTGCACCGACGCCCCGGGACCGACCGGCATGCGCACGACGACCTCATCGGTGTCACCGAGGGCGACGGCGAGCACCGGGTGGAGTTCGGTGCTGCGCTCCACCATCCACACCATCGACTGCGCCTGGTCGCCGATGTCCTCGGCTGCGGCGGCCAGATGCAGCAGACCGCGCAGCGGCGCCGGATCTACGCCATCGGTCGCCGAACGGAGCACCCACAGCTCGAGCCGGTGGTTCATCTCGTCGAGCCGGTCCTCGAGGTGACGCACCTCGGCCGCCAGGCTTCGGTCGCGGTAGACCAGCGCCGAGTACGCCAAACCGATCGCCACCTCGGACAGATTCTTCATCTCGATGAGGGTGTCGATGGCGCGGTCGAGGTCGGTGAGCGCAACCGCCTCGGGAGGCTGGGGAGCGACGTAGGCCGGGGCGCCGGCCAGTTCTCGCAGTCGGGTGATGCCGGCAGGCGAACCCCGCAGGAAGAAGACGTCGCCGGGATGAAGGATCTCGTCGCCACCAGGATCGATGATCCAGTTCCGGGCCCGGCGTATGGCCATGATCCGCATACCCGTCACGACCGGCAGTTCGAAGCTGGACAACGGCCGGTTGGCGAAATGGGAGCCCGCGGCAACCTCGACCCGGTGTGAGATCTCCTCGGCCGAGCTGAGATCGACCACCAGCTCGTGAGGGATCCCGAGGCGCCGCGTGACGATTCGAGCGATGTCGACCGCATCATTCGCAATTCGTTCGAGGGCCGAGACCACCTGGAGCACCGCGGACATGGCCTCGGCCTCGCGGGGATGACGGACCGCAATGATGCACAGCGTGCGCATCTGGTGGACCAGGGCGCTGATGTCAACCTCGAGTCCGTCGACCTCGTCGGCCATGTCCGGGTCGTTGAAGTAGACCGCGGCGTAGGCAAGGTCGACCATCAGCTCGCTGGTGTCCTTGGCCTCGGCCAGCATCTCTCGCAGCGTTCGCGATTCCATCCGGTCAGCGTTCCATCGGATTTCGGTTGCCCATCTCATGTGGTTGTCGGACGATCATGCCACTCCCCAAACCAGGAGCGCACCTACGAACACCGAGGCGCCCACGACGTCGAGGCTGGCGGTCACGATCGGGATGCCGTGGTTGTCGGGGTCGAGCCCGAACCGGACGACGACCAGGGTCGCGTAGTACGAGACGGCTGCAACGAAGGCCGTGACCACCATTCCGCCGGTCACGGCCACCGCGATCAGCACGAGCAGGCCGGGCGACGTCTGGTTCGTCGAACCGGCGACAAGGCCGGCAAGCACCGCGAGAAACACATAGATGGGAAGCGCGAGGACGAAGGTGATGGCGATGTCGGTGCGCGCCTCACCTTGAGGGATCGCCGTCGGTTCCACAAATCCAAGGTGGACCTTGGTGGCCAGACGACTGGACAGGATGCCGCCCAACGCTCCTCCGGTGCTGAGGAAGCCTGGCAGGATCACGAGCAGCACCGTGAAGGCAAGGAACCGATCGATGGAGGCTTCCAGGGTGAGCCCGGCAATCAGGCTGAGCACGCCCGCGCCCAACAGAATCGGCAGCGACTCCTTGAAGATGCGGCGACACACCTTCATCGTCGAGCGGATGATGAGGGCGCACACGATGATCGCAAGTACGGCCAACAGAGCGGCGAGCGTGCGCGTCAGCCAGCCTTGCCGGATGAGGGTGGTTGCCAGGACCAGCGCGGGCAGGGTGACGAAGTCGCCCGATGCCGAGACGAGGGGCGCGGTGACGTTGTCGAGGTCCCAGCCGAAGCGGGCCGAGCCGACGGCCAGCCCGAGGGTGATCATCAACACGACCAGGGACGCTATGGTGCCTCCGAAGACAGACACGACGATGAAGTCGGCCATGCCGATCGGGTCCACGCCACCGACGCGAACGATCCGGGCGAACGCCTCGGCGACCACCCCGAGACAGACAGCAGCGGCGAGCGAGAGGGCCATGGTGGCCGACACGTTCTGGCCAAGGGTGGAGTCGAGCCGCCAGGTCCAGGAGAAGGTGCCGGTTCGGATGGCTGTCGACAGGCGACCACCGAGCGGGCCGAACAGGTTGCCTCGGAGTCCGATGGCCGCGGGGATGAAGAGCAGCAAACCCGGGAACTGCCGGAGCGTACTTTCGAACCCGGCGATGGTGAAGCCAGTGATCAGGCTGGTAGTGGCCGAGAGCATGAGAGCGACCAAGCTCTGGCTGGCGTCGCCTCGCGCCGACCCGAGCAACCCGCCGAGCGGCCGCCACGTGAGGCGGGGCACCGAGAGAGGTACACCGGATCGCACCCGTGAGGTGACTCGGGGACGTCGACCCGAGCGGTCCGAACGTGCTCGCCGCTCAGTCGCCATCCCGCTCCAGGGGTGTCATCGCGCCGAGCGTAGCCATGAGTACTCTCGGAGGCTGTGCGCCGAGCCAAACCGTCATCGTCCGTCCATCGCCGGGTCGTGAGCGCAGCGCTGTCGATGGCCCTTGCCGGTTGCGCGAGCGACGGTCGAGATCTCGCCGAGGCCCAGCCGTGGCAGACCACGCCAACGTCGGCCCCGCCCCAACTCGAGGGTGTCGACGGTTTGACGCTGTCGAGCCCCGATTTCGAACCGGGCGATCCGGCGCCCCTGGACCAGACCTGCGCCGGCGCCAACCGGGCTCCCGAGCTCGAATGGTCGAACGTGCCCGACGACGCCGTCGAGTTGGCCATCACGCTCAGCGATCAGACCGATCCGACCAAACCCCTCCTGCTCTGGCTCGTCGCCGGCATCGACCCGTCCATCACCAGCCTCGATGGCGCCCATCTTCCCGACGAGCTGGCCACGGCGCTGAACGACTACGGGCAGCGCGGGTGGGGCAACCCCTGCATCGAGACCCTCAAGGAAGCCGTTCTCGATCTCCAGTTCAAGCTTCACGTCCTGAACGCGCCAAGCGGCATCCTCGACAGCGATCCCGGCAACGAAGCCTGGGCCACGGTCGCTGCCGGCGCCGTCGACTCCGCGACGGTCCTCATGAGGATCGACGCCGCCCCCTGATGAGGCCTCAGACCCGGTTGGCCATCTTCGTGCCTTCGCCGTAGTACCGCCTGGCCCAGATCCCGGTGCCCTTCTCGCCCTCGATGGGCATTCGCCAGGTGGCAACATCGGCCGACGCAAGGGGCACCGCGATCAGGGCCCGCGGCTGGTCGATGGTGTCCTGGATGTAGCGCTCAGCTGCGTCGACGGTGATGTAGCGCTGGGCGATCCGCCGGTAGGTGTCTCTCCACTCGTCGTCGCTTCACCCTGGGCGCTGAGCTTGCGGTACGGCAGCGCCTCCTCGTCGACGGCGACGGCGATCCGCGGATCCCGCCGGAGGTTGGTGAGGAACACCGACCGGGCCCGGGGCGTGAACACGATGGCATCGTCCTGGTACAAGAACCACACCGGGGCGATGCGGGGCATGCCCGATTCGTCGATGGTGGCGAGCCGGAGCAGGTGCCCCGGTTCGTCGAGGAAATCGGTCAGTTCTCGATCGGTCAGGCGGGGCATTGGTCGATTCTGACACGTCGCCACTACCGTCGCTGTCGTGACCGATCCGGCCGACTTCGATCCCGACCAGGTGCCTATTCGTCCGGCAGCCACCGTCATGCTGCTCGACGACCGGCCCGATCTGCACGTGCTTATGTTGCGACGCACCAGCCGCTTGGTCTTCGCGGCCGACAACTGGGTTTTCCCCGGCGGGCGAGTCGACCCCGACGACCACGCCCAAGACCTCGACCGCATGTTCTCCGGACTCACCGACCACGAGGCGTCTCGCATCCTCGAGGTCCCTCACGGGGGACTCGCATGGTGGCTCGCGGCGTGCCGCGAGACCTTCGAGGAAGCCGGCCTCCTGCTGGCCGCAGGCCACCACGCCGTCGACGTAGTCGGTATGCGGGAACAGGTCGAAGCCGATGAGTCGATCTTCGCCGACCTGTTGCTCCAGCGCGGTGTCGTACTCGACGCCACCAAGGTCGAGGAGGTCGCCCGGTTCGTCACGCCACTCGGTTCGCCCCGACGTTTCGACGCCCGCTTCTTCGTGGCCTTGGCGCCTGACGACCAGGAACCCCAGCACGACGACGGCGAGATCGTCGACTGGGAGTGGGTCCGCCCTCAGGACGCGCTCGACCGGTTCGAGGCGGGCGAATTCACCATGATGTCGCCAACGGTTCGGATGGTCTCGTGCCTGTCCCGGTACCAGAACGCCGAGGCCGTCATGGCCACCGCCCGACGCCGACTCGAGTATCAGCGGGTGCGGGTGAACGACCCCGACGGCAAGTATCGGGTGGTCCTACCGGGTGAACCAGGGTACGAAACCGGAGACCTCGAAATCGAGACGGGCTGGGTCA
>JAQCHM010000290.1 GCA_027730885.1 Actinomycetota bacterium
CCCTTCGGATCGAAGGTCAGGAAGGCGTTGATCGCGCCAGCAGTCAGGGCGGCGGTGCCGACATTCTGCTGGAGCCCCAGATACCGCTCGTAGGTATTGTCGCCTTCGAGGGGGACGGGGATGACAAGCTCGTACCCTGCGGCCAGAGTTGCCTTCGGGATGTCAGCGGTCGCGAAGTGCAGAGTCTCCGAGGCATCCGCCGCGAGCGGCGACTGGGCGTCGGAGGCAAGCTGGAAGGCGACGGTGGCCGAGCCAGCCGAGGTGACCGCTGTGGTCACTTGGATGACGAGGTACACACCCTTCCCATTTCCGAGATCGTGGGGCGTCGCCCCAAGATCGATAACGTTGCCGATAACGGCAAGGCCGGTACCGGCAGTCGAGAGCGCGACTGCGTCCGCGAACTCGTTCAGTTCATCGAGGATCATGATATTGGTTTCCTTTCGAGTTCGGGCGGCTTAGACGACCCGCGCTTCGTTGGTCTTGAGAGCGTCAACCCGACGGATCGGGTATCCACCCCACGAGGTCTGCATCGTACCGCCGACCATATCGGTCGTCAGCGTGGAGTTGGCCACCGCGTTGGACGTCTGGCGACGGAGCATTGCGAGGATGTCCTTGTCCATGTACCAAGCGCACCGACCCATGCTCGGGTTGGGGATCTCGGTGATGGCCTGATGCATCAGGTCGTTCAGGTCCGCGCCCGTCGAGGCATCGGCGATCAGGAGCGACCGGTCGATGTTCGCGATGCGGACGGCATAGCGCCAGTCACGAACGGACAAGCCAATGTCCCAACGGTAGTGCGTCCGGTAGGCCTGATAGAGGCCGTTCGTAGCGCCGACCGTATCCTGAACAGTGACCTCGCCGAGGTCATGGGTTTGCAGCCCAGCCGTCGATCCCTTCGGGATGATGCCGAACAGCGTGTTGGGGGACCAGCAGAGCAGCCAGACAGAACCGTTGTCAGAGCCTGTCCCGCCGCCGTCGATGATGTTGTCACCATTTTCTGCGGAGAGGAGGTTGTAACGCGGTGCCAGACCGGTGAACTCCTCCGGTGCCGTCGTCTCGTCGCCGTAGAACAGCTTCGTCGCGAGCGTCTGGTTCATGCCCTCGATATGCGGGCGGTCTTCCTGCAGCCGGAAGGCGGCGGGGTTACCGGCCATATCGACGAGGGCCTTATCGACTTCGGAGTAATCCTCCATCATCGCCGTATTGTCTGTGACTTGTGTGCTGCGCGACTTGGTCGGCGCAACGAAGCCATACAGCTTGCGGAACGTCGGGGTCGGCAGGCCGGTACGGATGGAGGAGCGGTTACCTGTCGTCAGGTTACCTTCCTGCCACGTCATATCGGCGAGGATCTCGTTCGTCTGGTTGAGGATCTCGACGACGTCAGCAATGCTGCCATCGGGATCTGTGACCTTCGCCAGATCGGCGAGGGTCGGGTTGGAAGTGCCGAGAATTGCCATTGTATCTTTCCTTCTCTACTGGCGGGCGTTAGCCGGCCTTTTGAAACATTGACGGATACATCCGCTTGAGGGCGTCGCCATCCTCGGACTGGCTGGCATCACCCTCGATGAGCTTGCCTTCACCGATGGACTTCCCGACGCGATACATGAAGCGGATAAACTCCGGGTGGTTGCCCAGACCGAGACCCTCGGGGTTCCCGGTGCTAGGCGCGGCGATGAGTTTACGGAGCTCAGACGACCCGAACGCTTCGATCGCCTGCTTTGCAACTCCGAGGTTCTCCTGCAAGGCCTCGCCTCCCAGCTCCTTGTCGGAGCGAACCTGCTCGGCCCACCCCGTGATCCGTTCCACATAACCGGTCGCTGCTGCCTCGGTGGCGGCTTGACCCCGTTCGATGTCGTACTCGATCAGCTGCTGGTACTGGGCCTGCGTGAGGCCCATCTCCCTCGCCGTCTCGCCGAATGCCTCGAACGCCTTCTGGGCTCCTTCGTTTACCTCGAAGCCCTCGGGCGGGGTGAACTCGTACTTATCCGGTACGCCTTCCTTCCCGTCCGCCTCGTCACCCTCGGCATCCGCCAGCAGAGTGCCTACCTTTTCGCCGCCCTTCTCATCAGCGGCCCTGCCGTCGTCGGCAGCGGCTTCGACCTTCTTGTCGTCTGCTGCTACCGCGGCTTCGTCCTTGCCCGCCTCAGCGGCCTTACCGGCCTCCTGATTAATCGGGTCTTCTACCTTATCCACTACCACATCTGCTTCAGCCATGTCTTCCTCCTCGTTAACGTAAAGCATCCCACCCAAAGAATGGGACGCCGCCGACCAGTTTGACGTATCCGGCGGTGACGTCGGCGCTGCCCCCCTGCGGGCCGTAGACGTACTTCGGGGGGGTGCGATCATTCATCCTCCTCAGCCTCCCTCAGCATCGCGAGGTAGAGGGCGAAGTTCCGATCCTTGATGCGGTGGAGGATCGCGACGCCCACGCCGCGGACGCCCTCGTTGAAGGCGGTGCTCTCCGCATCCCCCGGGACGTGAGAGCGAAGCTCGGCGTGGCAGTCGTCGAAGATCACACCGTACAGCCACCGACGGCCGCGCTTCGACTGGAGAATGTAGTCGAGGTCGCGCGCTTTGTCCTCCTGCCAATCCGCAGCCTCCTTGATCTGCTCGGGGTTCGAGCTGTCGGTGACGACGTGCTTGCCGTGCTTAGACACTCTGTCCCCCGATCAGGCTGGTCAGGGCGTTGGGGTTCTGGGTGTCGGCCTCGGAGAGGACCTTCGCAGCCTGCGCTCCCTGCGTCGCGTTCTCCAAAGCGGTCTGACGCTCCTGCGATGCCTGCCGCTCGCCGCGCATCTTGTCGACCGCAGCCGCGTCGCGGAGGATGGCGGGGTCGTTGCCGAGGCTGTCGGCGTACTGGCGGAGAGCCTCGTCGGCGTCGATGATGTCGGTGATGTTGGGGAAGACAGCGGCGAGGTTCCCAGCGAACGAGAGAGTTCGTTCGATGGAAGCACTCGACACCGCCTGCTGAGCCTGCGCCAACAATGAGATATACTCGACATCAATCTCGGAGCCCTGTAACGCCGACGGGGGCTCGGGGAGGAGACCGGCCTCCATGGCGAACTCGAAGACGTCATCGAGCACAGGGTCGAGCAGTTCCGTATTCACTCGCTGCAGCACCGGACCCAGAAGGACCAGCTTCTCGTCGTGCCGTTCAGCCACCTCGGTGGCCGTGATCTGGCGACGATCGCTATTGATCATCATTGCGAAGAGGTCAGCGAAGAACCCGCGCTGGATGCGCTCCTGAACTTCCTGAATGGACATCATCATCTCGTTGACCCGGGGCTGCACCATGTATGCGGGGGTGAACCCTTGGCTACCTTGGCTCGGGTCGACGTATGTGTTGGAGCCGGGCAGGACGCTGGTCGGCTTGCCGCGGAGCTGGACGCTCGCCACCATCGGCGGGTTGACCATCTTGTCGATCGCCTGAGCCAGACGCTTCTGCTGGTGCTGAAGCTGCTTGACGTCGGGGAGCGTCTCCATGCCGGGGGACTGGCCGTAGATGTCGCCGGGGCGGACGTCCCATCGGGGGACGTAGACAGGCAGGCGCTTGAACCCGCCCTCGAAGAGGAGGTCGTCACCGTCGCCACCATACTCGAAGTACACCGAGCTGAAGGGCATGTTGGTCTGGTCGCGGGCCGATGGGTTGCGCTCGGCGAGGGGACGGGGTTGGATTATGTGGAGGACGGGGACCAGCGCGTCGTAGTTCTGCTGCTCCCATAGCCGCTTCGTCGCCGTGCTGGCACCCTTCCAGTCCATCGACCCTTCGGGCTGGTGGACGAACTTGCGGACGACCTGCGCCACCGTCATCGCGAAGTGCCGGCCGACAGTATCGACGACACCCTCGTCGTTCTCCGCGATGACGTACTCGCCGGCGGTGAAGGGGCGGAAGCGGATGACGGAGTTGAAGTTGCGCTGCCGATAGAGGGGAGCGGTGCCGAAGCCACCGAGCTCCTCATAGACGGTGTGCATCGACGTGTAGAAGTTGGAGCGCTGGAGGATCGCCCTGATGATGGTCTCGATGTCGGACAGCCACTGCTGGACCTCGTAGTTCTCCATGAGCGTGCGATCGGACGAGGTGAAGCGGAACCATGGGCGGCTCGGGCTGGTCATGCCGGACATCATCCCAGCTGCCATGGTGCGGAGGGCCTGCGTCGCCGAGCTGTCGATGATCTTGCTGGTGCGCTTGCGGCCTCGGCTGTTCTGGCTCTCGATCAGGTACTTGCCGCGGCGGGGGAGGATGTAGTCGCTGATCTCCTGCCAGTGGCTGCGCCACGAGCTGCGATCGTTCTCGAGGTTCCGGTATCGCCGCAGGGCGGGGCCACGCTTCCCCTTGTAGTCCTTGCCCAGCAGGTTCTCCGGCGTCAGGAGCAGTGCCATGGGTTAACCCCCCACCATCGTCGGGTATGCGCGCTTCGCAGCGCTATCAGCCTTGCTGTCGTCGGCTGCGATGTTCAGCTCGATGATCTCGAGCTCGGCGGACATCGCACCTGCCTTGCCCTTCGTGATCCCCGAGATCCGAACCTTGCCGGTGATCAGTCGCTCGTCGCCGGGCTGTGCATCGCTCGGCACCGCCGCCCGCGCATCGGCGTCGGAGAGGTAGAGGGACGGATAGTACCGGGCATCCGGCTCATCCATCATCGTGTGCATCGACTTGCCGCCGAGTTCAGCCACCGTGGGCCTCCGATCAGATCAGGGTTGTGGTAGTGCGTGCCTTCTCGAGGACGCCCATT